>CAMWHY010000034.1 GCA_947174185.1 uncultured Lachnospiraceae bacterium
CTTTTAGATATCTTTTCACTGCATCCTGCCAGTCAGGCAGTGGCTGAAATCCATTCTCCAGAAGTTTCGACTTATCCAGTCTGGAATTAAACGGCCTTTTCGCTTTGGAAACACCGTATTCCTCTGTGGATACAGGAGATACGGTCAGTCGCTGCGTCCGGTACTCCTCATGCCCAAGCTCCGCTGCCTGACGGAAAATTTCCACCGCAAATTCATACCAGCTGATATATCCCCCCTCATTGGTGGCATGATAATAACCATATTTTTCCGTTTCTATCATATCAACTAAAAGTCTCGCAAGATCATAAGTGTAAGTCGGCGTTCCGATCTGATCGTTCACAACCGTAAGTTTCTCATGTGTCTTGCCGACCTTCAGTATCGTTTTGATAAAATTACTGCCGTTGACGCCAAATACCCATGCAATCCGCACGATAAAATAGTGATCCAGCGTTTCCGCAACTGCAAGCTCGCCTTCCAGCTTCGTCTGACCATATACATTTAGCGGCTTGTACTCTTTGCAGTCCGCTTTCCATGGTTCTGTTCCCTCACCGTCAAAGACATAATCCGTAGATAAATATAGCATTTTTGCATCCAATGACTTACAGGCTTTGGCAATATGCCTTGTTCCGTCTGCATTTACCGCCCGCACTTTTTCCAGTTTATCATCATCCTCCGCCATATCCACGGCAGTCCACGCAGCACAGTGGATGACCGCATCCGGTTTATGCTCCGCCAACGTCTTCTCAACCGCTGCCGGATCGGTAATATCCAGCGTCACATAGGGCATGGAAGTTACCGCCGTTCCATCCGCCGCTCCTGCATATTCCGGGGTGATATCCGAACCGATTCCTTCATGACCACGCTTTTTCAATTCATTCATGACATCATGACCCAGCTGTCCGTTGACACCTGTTACAAAAATCTTCATCTGCACACCATCCATTTCACTTTATTATTCCCCAATCTTTACTGCAACTGTCTTTTATGCCTCAACTTCAACATCCGAAGTACAGTGTGCGCACTTGCATGCCTCCTTTGGGATCTCGCTCCTGCAATACGGGCATATCTTTGTTGTCTTTACCGGCTCTTCCTCTTTTTTATGACCAATGGACATCAGCGTGTTAATGCCTTTAAGCAGGCAGAACAGAATCAACGCCATGATCAGGAAATTAACAACTGCCGACAAAAACGCGCCATAATTAAATGCAACGCCGCCGATCACAAGCGTACCTCCGATCACTACTCCCTCGCCGTTGGTTCCACCTGTACAAAGAGCAATCAACGGATTGATAAAGTTGTCTGTCAAGGACGTCACGATTGCGGTAAATGCACCGCCGATGATTACACCGACCGCCATATCCATAACATTGCCTTTTAAAGCAAATTTCTTAAATTCCTCCATAAACTTCTTCATTATCTTTCCCCTCTTTCTATTTTTATAACAATCCCCTATGCCGCCATTGGTAGCTCAAATACGCCTCTGAGCGTTCCGTCCGGCATCCGCTGTCAGTTATTCTATATCGCCTTTTTACAGCAATGTCGTCTCTGCACGGCTGTCACCCAGCTTCATGGTCATCTTAATGCTGGTAAAGTTTTCCGTATCCGCTGTAGGCATCTCAATCAAAAGTACCACATCTACAGACTCCCCTGCCGGAATCGTATCCCGGTACATCATCAGATCGTTAGTTAAAAGCGTAGTCAATGACGTCTTCGTAATATTACCATTGATCCGAAAACTAAATTTTGCCCCCAACGACGCCATATCCAACATATAATCACTGCCGCTTACATTCTTCAGAGTGAACGTAAACACCACCAGTTTACTATTGGTTGAAGTTGCTCTGGCAACACCTTGCCAGTCATTCTCTTCCGTGCCTTCCGGATAACTGTCGCATACCAGATAACCTGCATATTCTATCTCTACACTGCCAGACAACCCAAGAAATGAATCCACATCCGTATATACCGGTTCCGCCGGTTCTGAGGATTCTTCCCTTCCACCTTCGCTTTTATTTTCTTCCGCCGCCTGCTGCATCGCCTGTTGTTCCTGCACCAGCGCTGCCAGTTCCGCGTCTCTGATTAACTCTTCCTCTGCTTCCCGGCTTTGTTCTTCAGTCAATATCGTGTTCTGATAATTGGCGTCATATTTTAGCAGCAGCTGTGCCGCGTATTCCGTTACCATGCCCTGCTGTTCCTCAGTCATGTCAGGAATTGCATTGCCGCATCCGCTCAATGACATCGTCAAAACCGCTCCCACAAACGCCATGAATACTCCTGCCATATAATTTTTCATATGTTTCCTCCAAAACAATTTCCGTATCTTTTTCATTATAGCGAATATTATTTAAAATTACAATTCCTTAGTTTTATTTTATGATATCCACCCAGCGAAAAATACTGTTCCCATTGCAGGTCCTCATGCCACTTCAAGCTCAAAATAAAATTCCACGCCATCCTCATGATTGATCACTCCATACGCCTGTCCGATACGTTCCATAACAGCTTTCACGATAGACAGTCCGATTCCGGTGCCACCGTACTCTCTGGTTCGCGCTTTATCGACTTTATAAAATTTATCCCAAATATGCTCCAGACTCTCCTCCGGAATCTGCTTTCCGGTATTAAATACACTGATGCGTACTTTACCGTCCGTTTTCGTTAAGGCAACTTCTATCAGTTTCTCCTTTCTTTTTTCCGATACCGCTGCATGATGGATCGCATTAGACAGAAAATTGCGAAATACTTCCTCAATCTGGTATTCATCCGCCCAGACACTGACTTCCTGTTCCGGCTCAAAGACCACATGGATTCCTGTCTGCATAGTCAATATCTCAGACGACTGGATGCAGTTCCTGATCAGATCGGTCAGATCAAACCGCTCCATCATAATGGCATCCGCATCCGACTCCAACTGGCTTAAAGTGATCAGGTTTTTTACCATACGGTTCATCTTTACCGTCTCATCCATGATGACCTCACAGTAATACCTCTGGCTCTCCGGATCCTCCGTGATACCCTCCATCAGACCTTCCGCATATCCCTGAATGATCGCGATCGGGGTCTTCAACTCATGGGAAACATTGGCAACAAATTCCTTACGCATATTGTCAATTCTGATCTGACTCTCCACATCCCTCTGGAGCTTAAGATTTGCCGACTTTAGGGAGGATATGGTTTCCTCCAGCTTCTCTGACATGAGATTAAAACTCTCGCCGAGAATCGCTATCTCGTTCTTATCATTACCTTGATATCTGGCATCAAAATCAAGCTGCGCCATACGTTTGGAAAGATCGGCAAGTTCCAGAATCGGTTCTCCTACTTTCTCCGATACAATCCAGATCATAGCCACAGCCAGTACGGCCACGACCATAAGGACATTTAAAAAAAATGCATTTGCCATGTCGGCACTGTAGTGAATGCCCTCCATCGATGCCCGCAGCATGAAAAAATTACCATTGTCCAGATTGCCCCACATGACAAGATATTCCGCTTCTCCATTCTGGTCAAGCAGATTACTAATGGTATAATTGACTCCTTCCAGAATCACCTCCTGCGTATCGTCACTCCGTTCAAATATGATGTCCCGCAGCTGACGGTTAAACTCATCCGCATCATTGATCGATGTCTTGATGGTATTGGAAGCCGCATCCGTAATAATAAAGCTGACACTATATGCGCTGCAGATCTTTTGGATCTCTTCATCAAACTCCTCTGTCGCAACCAGCTCCCGGTTGCTCCAGTCATTAATGACCGTATAGATCTCCATCAGATTATCGCGTTTTTTGGAGATATAATACCGTTCCAACAAAACAACATTACTAACCCAAAACAAAACCTGCATTGCCGACAGAAGAACAATAAATATAAATGCAAGCTGTTTTTTGATCGAATATTTCATTGTAAATTTTTCTCCTTCCCCAGCCTGCATCATAAAACTTACTTACCATGATTATACTTCAAATTTATACCCCAGTCCCCAAATGGTACGGATCAGCTCGCCTTTCTCTTTCAGCTTGCTCCTAAGCTTCTTTACATGAGTATCGATGGTTCTCGCATCCCCAAAATAATCATAATTCCAGACATGATTTAAAATCTTTTCCCTGGAAAGCGCAATGCCCTGATTCTCCATAAAATAAGTAAGAAGCTCATATTCCTTATAACTAAGCTCCACTGGCTCTCCGTCCACGCTGACAATATGCGCTGCATGGTCGATGACAATACCGCCCGCCTCCATCTTCTCCTGTTTCTCATCTCCAATGGTCCGTCTCAGGATCGCCTCTACCCTGGCAACAAGAATTTTCGGACTAAAAGGTTTGGAAATATATTCATCCACACCAAGTTGAAAACCTAAGAGTTCATCCCGCTCTTCTCCACGGGCGGTGAGCATAATAATCGGCACTTTGGATGAAGCGCGAATCTCTTTACATACCTGCCAGCCGTCCATCTGCGGCATCATCACATCCAATATAACCAGCGCAATCTCCTTGTCATTATAGAAATAATCCATCGCCTGGGCGCCGTTCTCTGCTTCTATTACCTCATAATCCTTTTTCACAAGAAAGTCCTTCACCAGCTTACGCATTCTCGCTTCGTCATCTACTACTAATATCTTGATCTTATCCATAGATCACCAATCCTCTCCTGATATCCCTGCACGCAGGCTGCAAACAACGAATAAGCAACGCTGTTTTTCGCCTATTCCCAATGCTTTTCAATATATTTTAACCGATATTTATGGACAATGTGTGAAATCAAAAATTTTTTCGTAAAAATAAGAAACCCCGCCGGAACATTCCGTTCCGGCAGGGACCACAGCTTCAACCTATGGCAACTACTCCAACACCTTTTTCAGTTCATCCATAAAAGTATTGATATCTTTAAATTCACGATAAACAGAGGCAAATCTGACATAGGCAACCGCTTCCAGATTTTTCAGCTTCTCCATAACGATCTCCCCGATGACAGCACTGGGAATCTCCTTTTCCTCCCTGCTGAAAATCTCAATCTCCGCCTCGTCAATCAGCTTATTGATAGCATCCGCGCTGATCGGACGCTTGTGGCAAGCCCGGAGAACTCCGGCCTCTATCTTCTTGCGGTCATACGCCTCCCGGTTATTATCCTTCTTAATGATGATCAGCGGAATCGTCTCAACCTTTTCATACGTCGTAAAACGTTTATCGCACTCGTCACACACACGGCGGCGGCGGATAGAGTTATTCTCCTCAGCCGGCCTGGAATCGATTACCCTGGTATTCTCATGACCACAAAACGGACATTTCATATTGCTTTTCCCCCTGAACATAACGATATGACAAAAGTGTTACATAATTGTTACATATTTTAAGTATATTCGATTTTTTTCATTATGTCAACTATTTTATGGAAACCGACCATTCCTTCTTTCAAGAAAATATCCTCAGGTATCGGTATCACATAATCAGGGGGTATCAGCCGATCGCCGCCAGCCGTTCCTTTGCCCTGGGATAATCGCCACACGCCGTATAATATTTCCTTGCGCGCTCATAATCCTCCAGGCATTCACAGATGACGCCCGCATTATAATATGCCAAAAAGGAATTCGCTCCTTTGGTATATGCCTCTTTTGCTTTGGTGGCATTTAAAAACGCTTCCACCGCACGGTCAAACAGACCGTTGTTCATATAGATCAGCCCCATCAAAAACCGGAAATCCGCCGTATCGCCAAACTCCTCATAAATCCCTTCCAAAGACAGCGCCCGCTTTGTCTGCCCGGACTTTAATAACGAATATCCATACGCCTGTACCATGTCAATGACATATTCCAGCTTTGGATTCAGATCCTGGCTAAGCGCTCTGTCAAATGCAGCAACTGCCGCTGTATAATCCTTTGCAACATAATAGGATTTCCCCAGCTGATAGCAGAGATACGGATCTTCTCCTTTTGCTTCCAGCTCCCGTTCCAGCAGGGTAATGTTCCGCTCCACCTTCGCTTTTAACTCCGCCTCACTGCCGCAATAACCGTCATGCAGCACAACGACGCCGGTCTGATATGCCCTGTAATCTTTGCTGCTTTCTTCTGCAGCCACAACCTTCGGAACGATCTGTTCATGGATCCTGCCTTCATAATGATAGTATCTTCTGTCATAGATCCTGCTGATATACTCGCTGATCTCCTGCTGCTCCCCATCACGGTCCAGAAGATTGATTCTCCTGATTCTTCCCACCATACCGGCATGTTCTTCCACCGCCTTCGCCAGAGCGTCCAGCTCCATCTCCTGTACATACTCATCACTATCCAGCATCATGATCATATCATGGGAGGCTTTCGAAGCAGCATAATTCCTTGCCAGGGAAAAATCATCCTGCCACGCAAAATCAAAGATCCTGTCCGTATAATCTGAGACCATCTCCTTCGTTCCATCCGTGGAACCGGTATCTACGACTACGATCTCAACATCCTGCCCCTGCAGCGCCTGCAGACACGATCTCAATCTTTCCCGCTCATTTTTTGTTATGATACACACGGTCAATTCCATAAACATCCGCTCCTTCAACTTTTTAACAAATCAATGATTGTCTCATAGTTCTCCGGCTCATGGGGAAAAGTACAATTGCTGCATATTTTAATTTTTTTACCGTTCTTCTCCATATACTGAGGATTTCCCGGACAGTTTTCCCTGTGATATAACGGGCAATAACAAAACAGACAATTTAGCTCCTCCCGGTCTTTATGACACGGAAAATATTCACAGGAAGTATTTTGAAAAAAACGATAATTATTCTGCATCGCTATACCTCTTCACTTTTTCTACAAAGCTTTTCGCAAAAGCAGGATTAGACGGATAGTAAAGATGAGGAAAACCGATCCAATAATTTTCACCACACATCACACAAAAATATGTCTTATGGGTAACCGGCTTATATGCAATACAGCCGCTTCCATTATCCTCACTGTCAAAATAATGGAATTCGTGTCCTTTTATTTTTTCGTGTTTCGGTATAAAATAACTATTATTTTCCTCCAGCTCAATATAACCGAATCGCACCAGCTTTCCTTTATCATAACACACATCGGGTAAAATTCCCACCATAGCATGACTTTTTCCTTCTTTATCTATGATAGCAGAATGTAAATACATAAATCCGCCACATTCCGCCACCATAGGCATATCATTCTCCCATGCATTCCTTATTTCCCTATGCATTTCCTTATTAGCGCTAAGCGCTTCCGCATACAATTCGGGATATCCTCCTCCAATCAGAAGTCCACTGCACCCATCCGGGAGTTTTTTGTCATGAAGCGGTGAGAAGTATTCTAACCTCGCCCCATTTTCCCGGAGCATACGAAGATTGTCTTCATAATAAAAACAGAACGCCTCATCCTTAGCTACCGCAATGATTGGTGTATGACGACCGTCTTCTTTGTTTTGCGCTATAGTATTCTTATATTCAAGCTCCTGCGCTGTTTCTGCAATTTCAATGATCTTGTTTACGGAAACTGTCTTCTGAAATTCTTCCGATATGGACCGTAACAATGTTTTTACATGATTCGTTTCATCCGGAATCATTAAACCAAGATGTCTGCTTTCTATATGAAAGCATTTTCGATCTTCCAGATAACCTAAAACACTGATATCCAATTCCTTCTCAATCATAGGTTTTATCATCTCATAATAAGATTTGGAAATCCTGTTTAAGATCACTCCTTTCATGAGATGTTCCGTATCGTATTTTAAGAAGCCCGCAATCAGGGAGACCACCGAACGCCCCATTCCTTTTGTATCCACCACAAGAATGATCGGTGTTTTTGTGATCCCTGCCAAATGATAAGAAGAACCCTCCTCCCTGACGCCCCCAAGTCCGTCATAGATTCCCATAACCCCTTCCAAAACGGCAAAATCCTTTTCTGTTCTGTCTTTGAGAAAAAGAGTTTTTGTCTCCTCTTCTCCGGTAAAAAAAGTATCCAGATTTTTAAAAGGAACACCTATTACATTTTTATGAAATATGGGATCAATATAATCCGGACCGCATTTATAAGAAACAACCTGCTGGTCCATCCCTTTTAGCATCTGCAGCAAAGCGCAGGTAATCGTTGTTTTCCCGCTTCCGCTTTTGGGAGCGGCTATCATAATACGCCTAAGCTTCATGTTGGATTTCCTCACCAAACTTACTAAAATTAAAAGAACATATCCAGACGGGATTTTCCGCCTGCATTAGATGATGCTGTCCTGCCCTTTTTGTCCTGTTTACCTGAATTTGTATTACTTCTTCATTTGCAACCGGATACAAAGAAGAGATCTCTTTCATTGCAGAGATGGTCTCCATACTGACCGCGTTTAAAACTACCCGCATGTTTGGATTAAGCCGATATAAAGCGGATAATATCTCTTTCCATCTGCCCCCGGTTCCTCCAACGAAAGCATGGGTCGGAACCGGCAGTCCAGAAAATCCCTCCGGAGCTGCTGCGGTAACAACTGATATATTTTCCGTTCCAAATTTTGTGATATTTTTTTTGATCAGATCCGCCGCCTCTTTGTTCCTCTCTATTGCAAATACCTGTATATCATCCGATAATTCTGCAATTTCAACGGCAATGGAGCCCGTTCCGCTTCCAATATCATATACAACGGCATCTTTGTGTAATTTCAACTTACAGATACTGATTTCCCGTATTTCCTCTTTCGTCATTGGGACTTTATCCCTGATAAAATCCGTATCTGCTTTACCATGCGTCAACTTTCTCTGTTCCACATAGGGATTTTTAATACAGCAGACATACAGACCTTCTTCCCTGATCCCACAGCATTCTTTAGGCGTCAATGTCCTGATACTCTGTTCGGGATAGGACAATTGGTAACCTACAGATATTTCACACCCATTCATATCCGCCTTTACCAGCATCTCTCCCAGCATGGCGAGATCTTTTACCCCCGATAGCAGCATAAAAATTTTGGATTCCCTCTTTAATCTGCGTATCAGATTAGGAAGTTCTTTTCCATGGGTACTGTAGATCGCGGCATCCTGATAACTTTCTCCCAGAACGGATGCAAGATAAGCGACCGAGGAGATTCCCGGCATAAGTTTCATGGACGCGGATAAATTACCGTTCTCTGTTTCCTCCCATAAAGCTTTGTATAATGTCTGACATCCGCTATAAAATCCACTGTCCCCCGAAAAAAGGATCACCACCCGGATCTTTTCAGGCGACAATTTTTGTTGTATTTCTTTCAAATACGGGATCACATCTTCTGCTTTGTAAAACGATTTTTTCTCTATCCTTGGATGATACTTCTCGATCATTCGGGGGGCGCCCAGTAAAATATCCGCGTTTTCTATTTTCTGAAATACTTCTCTGGTCAGGTTATCCTTACTTCCCATACCTACGCCTGCCAGAACGATTTCCATCCGCTCTGTCTGATCAATACTTTTTTTGCAGATATCTTCCAATTTACGACAGACTTCATCAAATGAATATCCCTGTTCCTTCTCATGTCTGCCAATGACGCATACATTAATATTCGCATTTTCTGCCGCTTCCATTTTTTCCTTATAACCGCCGATCCTGCCGCTCGCCTTAGTCACCAGATATTTAATTTGATACTGACGGATCATCGCTTCATTCATTTCTTCCGTAAACGGTCCCTGCATCGCCAGAATCTGTTTCCCTTTTATGTCCTGATCCATACAAAGTCTGATGCTTTCCAATCCCGGCAGCACTCTTACATAAAGTCTGCTCCTGATCTCATCAAAACTGCAATAAACCGGTAATTCTTTACAACCGGTGGTCAATAAAATATTACCTTCTGTTTTTACCAATGCCCTAGCGCACTCCTCATCGGATTTATAATAAGATACCGTTCCTTCCGTCCTTTCCTTATCTGCTGTCTCCCGTTTCAGGCGATAACAGGGAATATCCGTTTCCCCTGCTGCCGCCTTGATATTTTCCGTAATCATTTCGGCATAGGGATGTGTAGCATCCACCACCGCCGCAAAGTCTCCCTCATGGATATACTCGGTGATCTCTTCCCGATTCATTCTTCCACGATGTATCTTTGCTAAGGGATGTTCCTTTAGGACAATTTCCCCATATCCTGTTGCCACACATATGGTATGGGAAATCCCTGCCGCGCATAAACATTCTGACAGTCTCCGTCCCTCTGTCGTTCCCGCAAATATCAGTATTTCTTTCAGTTCCTCCCGCATATGTACCCCCGCTTTGTAACCAGCTTTCCGTTTATGATTTCCGAACCGGAATTTCCGATAAATACAGTGGTAAACATATTTAACTGCCTTTCCCGCAAATCCCTTAAAGTACAAGTTACCGCCTTTGTTCCCTCTCTTCCGATATTTTCAACATATCCGCAGGGACGTTCCTCTTCCATGTATTGCAGTAAAATATCGCATGCCCTCTTCAGATGGTCTTTTCTCTTATGGCTGGCCGGGTTATATAGGGCAATGGCAAAATCCCCTGCTGCCGCCGCTGCTAATCTCTTTTCGATTGTTTCCCACCGGGTCAAAAGATCACTCAAACTAATTACACAGAAATCATGATTCAATGGTGCTCCCAAAACCGCCGCTCCACTACATGCCGCCGTAACACCCGATATGATCTCAAGCTCCGTATCAGGATACTCTTTTCCTATTTCATACATCAGAGACGCCATACCATAAATCCCCGCATCGCCGCTGCATATCAAAGCCACCTGTCTTCCTTCCACCGCTTTTTCAAAACATAATCTACAGCGTTCTTCTTCCCGCCGCATAGGTGTAGACATCATTTCCTTATCCCGAAACCGCTCCCCAAGAAGTTCTATATAGGCAGTATAACCAACAATAAGATCAGCCTTTTCCAAAGTCCGGATTGCCTCTACGGTCATCATTTCTTCTTTTCCCGGTCCCATTCCTACAACATAAATCCTACTCATCGAATGTGATTCTCCATTCCCTTTTTGCAATTGCTATGGTCATTCCATTCTCCGCATGCTTTTCATAAATAATCTTACCCGTATCTTTGCATGCCTTTAATGCGGCACGCTCACATACATTATCAACGCCTGCCTTTTCCATTACAAAGGCAGAAGCATGAAACTCTCCCTCCATCTCTTTTAACTGCTCCGCCGTATAGGTAATAAATGGTACATGATACTTCCGGCTCCAAAAAAGGAGTCCCTTTTCATCTTTTTTCCGGTCTATCGATGCCAATGCCAGGATCTGCTCTGCCGCTATCCCTGTTTCTTTCATGATCCGCGTGATGAACTCCTCTATTTCGTCCGCTTCCTTTCCTCTTTTACACCCCATTCCGATCACATACTCTTTTGGTTTTAACAATATATCCGAATCAAAATGGTCTTTTTTTGTAGTGATCACAATATCAGCATGCTGCTTCGGCGGATACTCTATGATATGTACGCCGTCCGGCAGTCTGCTGCATTTACTAAGATGTCCGGCTTCTACAGATACGGTAATTTGCTTATCTTCCAGCACTTTGGATGACACCTTTGCAATTCCATCCTTATTAACAATGAAAAGACCGTTTCGTTTTGCAAATAAGTCCACTGCAAATTTATGTTCAAGATCTGTCGCCGTTGTAATCACCGGAACAGCCCCTATTGCATTGGCAATCCGCATGGCAATCTCATTGGCTCCCCCCATATGCCCCGAAAGAATCGGAATGACATATGCCCCTGTTTCATCCATTACTAACACCGGACTGTCATGGAGTTTATCCGTAAGATTTGGAGCTATCGCCCTGACTGCTATCCCGCAGGCGCCGATAAACAGAAGAATCTGATTCTCCTCCATCCGGTCTTTCGCCCATTTTTCTATGGTATCTTCTACCAACGTAACAGGATGGACTGTCTCTGCATCCCAAGCCGCGGAATACTTTGTATAAATAATAAGCGGTTCTCCGCTCCATATATTGGCAAGTTGATCGGAAAGTAAAAGTCCCTTTTTCGTAAAACTTATGACGCAGATATCCATTAATGTTCTTCCTTTGCCTTCCTGAATTCTGTTGAAAAATCGGGAGCGTATAATCTTGATCTATTATAATTGTGATGCGCGATTACCTGTCCCACCAACACCAGAGCCGTTTTTGTAATCCCATACTGTGATGCTGTTTTGCCCAATGTTCCTACCGTACAGACGTATGTTTCCTCATCCGGCCAGGTCGCTTTATATACAATTGCAGCCGGTGTATTCTCATCATATCCGCCGCTTATTAATTTATTATGTAGTTCCTCTATCATGCCCGCGCTAAGGTAAACAGCCATGGAGGTCTGATGTGCGGCAAAACTTTCAATACGTTCCTTTTCCGGCACTTTGGTTTTTCCTTCCATCCTTGTAATAATCAGGGACTGTGAAATTCCCGGCAGCGTATATTCCAGATTTAAAGAAGCCGCCGCGCCAAAACAGGCACTGACCCCAGGACAGCTTTCATAATCGATGCCCAATCGATCCAATTCATCCATCTGCTCCCGGACTGCCCCATAGATACTTGGATCACCGCTGTGAAGCCTGACGACACATTTCCCCTCAGACGTTCCCCGGCATATGATCCTCACCACTTCCTCCAAAATCAATTTGGAACTGTCATAAATTTCACAGTTTTCTCCAGCATAATCCAAAAGTTCCTTATTAACCAGCGACCCCGCATATATGATGATATCTGCCTGTTCCAGCAGATGCATCCCCCTGACTGTGATTAAATCTGCCGCCCCTGTTCCTGCGCCAACAAAGTAAACCATCCTCCTGCCTCCTTACTTTTTGCCAATTCCCCAAATTCATTGGAATACATAATGCAGTCGATCTGTATTTTCTTCTTTGCACGTTTCTCCAGGTAGTAACAGATTCTGCTCATGGCATAATCCATCACATCCTGCCGCTTTCCGGTCTGCTCCAGAATGCGGACTGCCTCTTCGGTAACGACGCAATCTAAAATCTGACATACCTTTTGCATTTCCACCCCATGCCTGATGGCAAACGCCGCCAGCAGTTCCATTCTACAGTCGCCTTCGGCAGAATGGGTATTCATAATTCCCCCCGCCGTCTTAATTAACTTTCCCACATGTCCAGTAATCAGCATTTTACGAAATCCCAATTCTACTGCCATGTCTATCGTATCCCCGATAAAATTACTGCATTTCACACTTTGATCAAGGTCATATCCATACGTTTTTTTCATAAACTCAAGACCGTAATTTCCCGGCGAAACCGCCACATAATCAAACCCTTCTGCCTTTCTCAGTTTCAGTTCTACCCTGATGGTATCTAATATGGCCTGATTACTCATCGGTTCCACAATTCCGCTGGTTCCCAGTATGGAAATACCGCCCACGATCCCCAGTCTGGGATTAAATGTTTGCTTTGCAAGCCGTTTTCCATCCGGCACAGAAATTTCAACATATAAACTGCCTTTATAATCTGCAAGCTCACATACCTGCAATACTTCCCTCTCTATCATTTCCCTTGGCACATGATTGATTGCCGCATTTCCCACAGGCTGGTCCAAACCGGGTTTTGTCACGCGCCCTACACCCATACCGCCGTCAATATATATTTTCCCTTCCCCATCTTCACCCAAAACAACTGTTGCATAAACCAAAGATCCTGTGGTTACATCAGGATCGTCCCCTCCGTCCTTCACTACTGCACAACTGACTTTCGTCTCCCTGCGGGTGATATCCACAAGCTGCGCCGTATATGGAATTCCCTTTGGAGTCTCAATCGTGATCTCTGTTTTCTCTCTGCCGGTTAGGAGCATATAAGCAGCAGCCTTTGCTGCGGCGGCCGCACAGCTTCCTGTGGTAAACCCGTACCGCATTTTATTCCTTCCTTTCCAGTTCATACAAAACGGCATTACAGATAGCCGCCGCCACATTGCTTCCGCCTTTCCTTCCACGGTTCACGATATAGGGCACATCCGTTTTCATAATTAGCTCCTTGGCAGCTTCCACATTCACAAACCCTACCGGAACCCCGATGACAAATGCCGGCTTCCATGTCATCCTCCGTATCATTTCATACAGCTGTATCAAAGCCGTAGGAGCGTTTCCTATTGCAAAAATAACAGGTTTTTCAATCATAGCAGCCATTTCCATGCTGACAGCGGCACGGGTCGTCTTACGTTCCTTCGCCAAACGTGCAGTTGTTTCTTCCGCCATAAAGCAATGCACTTTGCCTCCATATTTTACAAGAATTTTTTTATTGACCCCTGCAAGCGCCATATTCGTATCCGTTACTATATCCGCTCCACTGACCAACAACCTTTTAATAACGGCAATGGCATTCTCTGAGTAGCAAAGCGTCTGTGTATAATCAAAATCTGCCGTGGTATGTATCACCCGCTTCGTAATCATCTCCTGTTCCTTAGGAAGTTTGATCCCCCTTTTTTTCAATTCTTCCGAAATGATCTGAAAGCTTCTCCTTTCAATTTCCTCCGGAAGTAAATGTTCTATTTCCTTCATCCCGATCCATATACCTTTCCAAATGTTATATTTTTTCAACCGCTCTTAATAAGATCTCATTTTCCTCCCTGCTTTTTACGGCAATCCGGTAAAAGCCTTTGGATAATCCCCTGAAATTCCCACAGTCCCGTATTAAAATCCTCTGCTCCAGCAGATTTTCATACAATGGTTTTTCACTATAAACCAAAACAAAATTGGCTTCACCGGGAAAGACCCGCAATCCTTCCCGCTTCATCCGGTCTGATAAAAATTGACGCTCTCCTTTTATATAATGAACCGTTTCCCGGACAAAATCCGATTGCTCCGCGCAGACAATTCCCGCAGCATGCGCAAAAACGGAAAGATTCCACTCAGGGAGATGACGTCTTATCTTATCCAACAAAAAAGCATTGCTGCCGGTCAAATATCCCAGCCTTACCCCGGGAATTGCAAAAATTTTGGTAAATGCCCGGACAATTAAGAGATTCTCATATTCGGATATCTCCGATACCATGGAAAATTCCTCTCCACAAAATTCTATAAAGCATTCATCCAACACCACGATTATTTTATTCTGCCTGCAGATCTGCAAAATTTTTCTCAAATACGTCTTATCCAGCAGTCTTCCGGTGGGATTATTGGGATTTCCTAAAAAGAGCACATCCATATCCTCTGTTAATCTTTCCGGGAAATCCTCTCCCGGCAAATAACCGTTCTCTTTCCGAAACGGATAAAACACAATACTTTCACTCGCTGCGGCTGCCGCATACTCATATCCATAAAAGGATGGAACCGGAATCAATACTTTATGCGGTTGTAATCCATGTACAACTGCCATAAAAAGCTCCGATGCGCCATTCCCAAACAGCAGAGATCGTTCAGAAATTTTGAGCATACCGCCAACTGCCCTTTTTAAATCTTTTTCCGCAATATCAGGGTAATTAGAGCATGCCGTTACCGTTTCATGCAAAGCCGACTCTACTGCTTTTGGCATTCCAAAGGGATTCACATTGATAGAGAAATCAATATCAACAAGATTATGATAAATATCACCGCCATGTATCCCCTTCACTTGCAATTCACATCCTCCCGAAAATAAGATAGGATACCACCATCAATAATAAGCAGGTAACTTCTCCCAGCCACGCCGTAAGATACATCAAGCGGTTGACGCGCCTGATATCCTCATATTCCACTTTTCTTAAGGCATCCCCTATATAAGGTTTCTTTACCAGCTTACCAAAATAGGACGCGTCACCGGCCAGTTGAATCCCCAGCGCCCCGGCGCATACCGATTCCGTCTGTGCAGAATTGGGACTGGCGTGCTGGCGTCTGTCCCTCTTATATATGTAACAGGCATTCTTTCCCGAAAAACATTTCCCACCGCCAAATGCTGCTGCAATCATAAGGTATGCACTGATGCGGGCGGGAATAAAATTAACAAAATCATCCAGTTTCGCTGCCGCCCTACCGAAATACAGATATTTCTCATTCTTATATCCAACCATGGAATCCATGGTATTTACGGCTTTATAGAAAAACCCCAAAACAGGACCACCCAAAGCCGTATAGAGCATCGGCGCAATAACACCGTCCGATGCATTTTCCGCCACTGTTTCTATGGCTGCCTTTGCTATGCCCTCTTCATCCAAAGCCGCCGTATCCCTTCCCACAATCATAGATACTGCTTCTCTTGCCGCTTCAGATTGTCGATCTTTCAAACATCTGTACACTTTCATGCTTTCAACCTTCAGGCACTTTACCGCCAGAAGCTGATAGGTCATTATTGTCTCTACCACAATTCCCATAACAGGATGAATCCGGTATGCCCCCAGCAATAAGAGCGCAGTTGCTGCCGCTGTGATCCCCGGTACAATAACAGCCAATACAATTCCTCTTTTTAATTTGTCCGTATCTTTTTTTATGTCTGCTTTCTCCAGCAGAGCCTTTTCCAATACCCTTATAAGATTTCCTATCAAGCGAACCGGATGCGGCCAATGATGCGGATCGCCTAAAAATAAATCTAAAAGAAATCCCAAAAAGAATGACAAGATATGATACTGCACTGCCCCACTCCCCACCGCATACCGGTGATCCTACAATTTTTTTATATCCGTTATTTTAAATATTTTGTTATGATGTTCTGCCATATCCCTTATTTCATATTGCAGCTTGCACCGGTATCCTTCTCCGTTAGAAACCTGATATTCAAAATAGCTGCCACCGCCGTAACTGCTTAGTATGGACATGATCGTACCGCCATGAACAATGATTCCTACGGGTTCGTCTTCACACATCATGTTTTTTGAAAATTGAGAAAGCAGATCCACCATCTTATACATCCCTATCCTGCATCGATGAACAAAAGTTTTCCTGCTTTCCCCTTCCGGAAAAGGAAGTGTTCCGCCGCTGTCAATCCAGTTCTGATATTGCAAATCATTTTGTAAGTCCCTATAATTTTTTCCTTCAAAGATTCCAAAATCAATTTCTTCCCATTCCTGAATCATGACCGGTTTCTTTTCCGGATAGAGGATCTTTGCTGTCTCTATGCATCGTTTCATGGGACTGGAAAATACGCATCCTACTTCAGGATAGTAACCTGTATTCTTTGCCTCTAAAAGCCGGCTTATGCCTTCACTTGCAAGCGCCTCATCCGTTTTACCAAGATAACGGCGTTCCCTGTTGGATTCGGCAGCCCCATGTCTGATCATAACCAGATCTATTTGATTTTTTGACCGATTCCACATATTACACGCACCACCTCATCCGCCTGTCCGGCAAGTTCCACCAGAAGTCTTCCTGTCCGCTCCCTGTAGTCCCTTTCCATTTTGTCTATAGGAACAATTCCATTTCCAATTTCATCACTGACAATAATACAATCCGGAAATTCAGCTAACAGCGCCTTCACCTCCGTTTCCGGACATCCTCCATGTCGGATACTTTCTTTTACCCAACGATGAAAATGATTAATAATTATGATTTTTCCATGATCCTGCGCATTTACCGTCAATCCTCCATCCAATACGACATAGTCCTCTGTAACATACCGATTCAGGACATAATTCAGTTTTCCCTGTGCGTACCCGCCGACAATCAGTTTCATATTCTTATACCTTCCAATTTTTCAACTGCACATATTGAATACGGAAGCGGCTGCTACGATGCTTCCTTCACAGATTAATACAAAATATCCTGCCGTATCACCGGTAATTCCCCCAAATTCTTTTTTACAGCGGTAACCATAATATGCAAAGGAACATAACGCCGCTGCCACTATGACTCCTCCGGCTTTCCATGACTGGAACAGCATAAAGCCGATGCAGAAAACTGTCTGCAGATACAATGTCCCCTTAACAATTTTTTTATGGGCATGATCCGCAAATAAAAAGAGCAGTCCCTCCTTTTTAGCAAGGGGAAATGTTACTGCACTGATTCCGCACAGGCAACGGGATAAATAAAATCCGGCACAGAATATGAGAAGCAGCTGTTTATCCCGAAGTTCCGAAAAAGCTCCCAGATAAATCAGTCCGTATAATGCCAGCATGATAATGGAAAACGCCCCCAAATGAGGATCTTTCATAATCTCTAATTTCCTGTCCTTCGACTGGTAGGAATGAAATGCATCCATCGTATCCATAAACCCATCTACATGAATCCCTCCCGTAACCAGCAGCGGAATCACCATTCCGATTACGGTATCACATAATAATCCAATCCCATACCTGACACACAGCTTATTCCAAAAATAAACGAAAACTCCTATGATCAGTCCAATCCAAGGGAAAAAGCAAAGTACATATTTCATATCCTCTTCTTTCCACTCAAACTGCGGCATGGGAATCCGGGAATACATGGAAAATGATATGATCAAAGATTTTAATATCCTCATAATCATCCTGATGCCTTTCTTTTATTCAGCAATATCTGCATCATATATACAGAGCGGAATACCTACAACTACTTCTACTACTTTATCTGCCATGACTGCAAGCTGCTCATTAATACTCCCTAATGCCTTTATATATTCCGTGGTATCTTCATCATAACGGATACCGTCTTCGAATACGTTATTGGATACGATCACCAGATGTTTTAGTTTTTTGTTTAACAGCTGGATCTCCCTGATGATCTTATCCGTTACCACTTTGTGGGACTGCGGTATATTGCCATTAAACATCTCGTTGGCAGTCAGATTGGACATACATTCTAACAAGGCAGTATTTTCTGCTTTAACATCTGAATCAGTCATCTCCATTTTTTGTAATACTCCGCTGATCGACAATGGCTGTTCTATCGTAATAAACCCTTTGCCGTGTCTCATCATCCGATGCCGTTCAATCCTGGTCTGCGTTTCTTTATCTACATCCGAAACCTGCATGGTAGCCAGATAATATTTTTTATTTCCTTTCGCTATGTCCATGGTGTATTGCTCCGCATATGCGGATTTTCCGCTGCCGCTTCCTCCCAAAATCAGTGTCATCATTTACACTATCGCTGCCTTTCACCTTTTATGGAATCCTTTGATACTGTTCTATCCGAAAGTCCGAAAACGACGCACCGCTATGATATATTTGAAGCGCCATATCCAGTAAAGCCATCATCATTACAGCGCCTGTCCCTTCTCCCAAAGCCATTTCTCCGGCAATGACCGGTTCTATTTCCAATGCTCCCATAAGTTTTGCCACTGCGGGTTCCTTTCCCTTATGCGAAGGAATTAAATATGCCTTTGTCCCAGGGACAATCCGCTCTGCAAGAAGGGCCGCTGTCATACTGATCATCCCGTCCAATACGATTGGCATATGATATACCGCACCGCCAATGCAGACCCCCGCAAGACCTGCTATATCAAGTCCGCCGACTGTGGCTAAAATTGCCACCGCATCTTTATTTTCCAATTCATACTTATTAACTGCCTCTTTGATCACCTGTCTTTTACGAACAAGTCCTTCCTCCATAAGCCCTGCTCCCCGGCCGGTAACCTCGTCAACTTCACACTTTAACAAGGCGGCCGCGACCGCACTGCTTGTTGTTGTATTTCCAATCCCCAACTCTCCTGTTGCCACAATATGATACCCTCTCATTTTGCATTCATATACCATATCTATTCCAACTGCAATTGCCCGGATCGCTTCTTCCTCCGTCATGGCCGGCTTTTGTCTGAAATTTTCCGTACCGCGCCTGATCTTTCTATTCCATACGCCTTCGATCCGTTCATTACCGTTAATACCGATATCTACAGGTATGACGTCTGCCCCAATCACTTCTGCCAATTTGCATACCGCCGATTGATTTTTGGCCATGGCCTTTAACACCGCAGTTGTAACCTCCTGCCCTGACTGACTTACTTTTTCCTGGACGATTCCGTTATCTGCACACATGACAATAACCGCTTTTCTGGAAAGATCGATCTTATCTGAGCCGGTAATGCCCCCGATTTGTGCCGTCAATGTTTCAAATCTTCCCATGCTGTCAATGGGTTTAGCAATGGCATCCCACTGATCACGCACCCGTTTATTGATCTCACGATCCGGTTTTTCTGCCCTTAACTGTTCCAATTCATCTCTTGTATATTGATTCCATACGAGTCTCTCCAAGCATTCCATAGATTCCCTCCATATCCAGATGCAGTCTTAATGTATCGGCCAATAGATCAAACTGTCTTTCCCTAAAGGTTTTATAATCATAAGCCGCATCTCCTTCCAGCGTAACTCCCTTTTTCCCAGCCAATGCCCGTACAACATCCATAGCAATATTTCCCTGGTCAAATAAACCATGAACATAAGAGCCGTATATGTTTTCATTGATACCGCTTACCACTATCTTGTGTTCATCAATACTCAGCTGCTCTTTCTTATGGACTACTGTCTGCCCCATATGTATTTCATATCCATGAAACTTATACCCTGCAATGATTCCCAGCAATCCTTGCAGATCATTGATCACCCCGTCTGTCTGACAGCGTTTCTTTTCCTGTTTTAATACGGTGGAAACCGGCAGAAGCTCCATTCCCCGAATACTGCCTCCTTCCTCCACGCATTCCGGGTCTGATATCTCATATCCCAGCATCTGATACCCGCCGCAGATTCCAAAAACAGGAATCTCCTGCGCAAGTTTTTTTACAACAGTTTCCAATCCGTTTTGCCGCATCCACTTTAAGTCTCCCATGGTATTTTTGCTACCCGGCAAAAATATCATATCCGGGTGATGCAGCTCACTGATCGACGTTATATAACGCACTGACACATTTGGAATCGATTCAAAAACATTAAAATCCGTGAAATTGGATATTCTGGGATAACGTATTACCGCAATATCGATCAATCCCTGTTGTCTTCCCTCAAACCTTTCCGTCAGACTATCTTCGTCCTCCAGTGATAAGTCCATGTACGGGACCACCCCAGTCACCGGAACTTTTCCTTTTTCCTCCAACATTTCTATCCCCGGATCAAGAATAGATTTGTCACCCCGGAATTTATTGATGACCAGACCTTTCACTCTCCTTTTTTCTTTTTCATCCAGCAGCATCAAAGTTCCCAAAAGCTGTGCAAATACACCGCCTCTGTCAATATCTCCCACCAAAAGTACAGGTGCGTCTATCATCTCCGCAAGTCCCATGTTCACAATATCATTTTGTTTTAAATTGATTTCTGCCGGGCTTCCGGCTCCTTCTACCACAATGATATCCGTCAATTCTTCCAACTTATGAAATGCCTTTTTAATCAAAGGAACCAGTTGTTTTTTATAGGCAAAGTAATCCTTCGCACTCATGTTGCCCAGCACTTCTCCGTTAACGATGACCTGAGATCCTGTATGATTCAGCGGCTTTAATAAGATGGGATTCATGCAGACCATCGGCTCTATTCCCGCCGCCTCCGCCTGCATGACCTGCGCCCTTCCCATTTCCCGTCCCTCCGATGTGATATAGGAATTTAACGCCATATTCTGTGATTTAAACGGTGCCGTACGATACCCATCCTGTCTGAAGATTCTGCACAATCCAGCCGTCAGAATACTCTTTCCGGCACCGGACATCGTTCCCTGTATCATGATTACTTTTGCCATATGTCATCCAAACCTTTTTGGTAATATGATTTCAATTTCTTTGTTTTCCTTTTTTGCATATTCAAGCAATTCCCTGTTGGCAGATTCCAATGTGCCAAAGGATTCTTTACAGCAGATCACTTTCCTGCAAATATCCACTCTTTTTTTTGCAGTCTCTAACAACGTATCTGTAATCGGTTCAAAGCTTTCTGCTTCCACACAACAGGAGGCCAGCGCTTTTGCCACGGGATAGTCAAGATCGTTACGAAACAGAATCCCCGCATCGAACGCTATTCCCTGACGCTGCAGCCTCCGGTACACATTTCTACCGGTTCCCCCGCCCGCTATGACAAAAACTTCCGCATTTCCTTTCACCGCTTCCAGTTCCATATTGCCGTTTTTTTCGTTATAACTGCCTGATGATATCCGAAACAGCTTGGAGATATATCCGTCTTCAAAGATCTCCTCAGGACTGCCAAACCGGTCAACATACTTCCCGTTGATACACAGTATTTTATCCGAAACCCTTTCTGCCAGTTCCAGTTCATGAAGGGACATAATCACGGTCAATCCCCTTTCCTTCCTCATTTGCTGAAGGACAGACAAAAATTCTAATTTATATTTCACATCCAAAAAAGAAGTGGGTTCATCAAGAACGATGATCTCCGGTTCCTGACAGATGGCGCGGGCAAGCATGACACGCTGTCTTTGTCCGTCGCTGACGCGGGTAAAATCCTGATCCTTAATATCTGTTACATGGACTAACTCCATGGCTTCTCTGACCACCCTGCGGTCATCTTCTGTCAAGATGCCAAAGTGCCCCGTATATGGATAACGTCCCGTAGCCGTCACATCCTCACAGGTCATCATTTCCGTATGCATCCTTTCTGTCAGCACTACCGCCATTTTCTGTGAAAATTCTGCTCCGGATAGATTCGCTGCATTATGCTGATCCAGATAAACAACGCCTCCGGTCAAGGCGATCTGTCTTGCAATGCTTTTCAGGACAGTTGTTTTTCCAGCGCCGTTTGGTCCAATCAGCGTTAAGATCTGGCCTTTTTCCAGACGGATCTCTATATTCTCTATCAGGGAATGCTTCTGATACCCTACACTCATCTTCTCTGTGAAAAAATAATATTCCATCAGAAAATTTTCTCCCTATTTCTCTTTATCATGATCCATATCACAACCGGCGCTCCAAAAATAGCTGTCACTGTACTGATGCTGATCTCCGTAGGAGCAAGAAGATTTCTGGCCAACAGATCACAAAACAGACAGAATACTCCCCCGCCCAGAAAACATGCGGGGATCATCAAAATCGGCATTGTTGTCCCCAGCATGCTTTTTACTATGTGCGGCGCCGCCAATCCCACAAAGGAAATCGGACCCGCATACGCTACGATACATGCCGATAATATACTGGATAATATCACAAGTTCCGTACGAAACAGCCTGATATTAATTCCCATATTTTGGGCATAAGCATCTCCCAACTGATATGCGCTGAGCGGTTTTGCCATCAGAAAAACTACCGCAAAGGCAGCTGCAATTACACCGGTCATGACAGCCACATGATCCCAGGTCATGCCGGAAAAACTTCCTCTTGACCAGTTGTGGAGATTCACAATATCCGCATCATCTGCAAAGGTAACCACAAGTTCTGTTATTGCCGAACAGATATATCCGATCATGACACCGCTCACAACTAACATCGCCATGTTATTGATCTTACGAGACATCAGAAGGACAAATCCCATGGATATCATTGCTCCCAGAAAGGCGGCAAAAATCAACGCCATCGAAGTAACCTTTATGGAACGTCCCATCAAAAAAACCATAACCAATGCAACGATCATTTTAGCGCCGGAGGAAATCCCAAGCACAAAAGGCCCTGCAATTGGATTATGAAAAAAAGACTGTAGAAGATAGCCCGCCAATGCCAATGCACCTCCAAGGATCAACGCGGCAAGCGTTCTCGGCAGGCGAATATCCCATAAAATCCTTTCCGTTGTCTGATCGATTTTCTCTCCCAGCAGATTTCGTAAAATATCCCCTAAGGATATCTTTACGCTGCCAATACAAATATTGGCGGCAAAAAGCACAATAGCAGCCATTATAAGAAATAAAAATGCGGTTATATATCTTATCTTTCTATCCTGCTGCATCCCAGCCTCCCTACTCCAGATGGAACAGGAATCTCATTTCCTCTTCCCCTTCACCGCAGACCATATGATGTATGTCTTCAATCATATATCCGATTGACATAGACTGCTGATACATATCATTGGTGGTACACCAGACATTTCCGTCCTGAACAGCCTTAAAATCCTCTAAAAGAGAACATTTATCAAGCAGTTCCTCTATGGATGCAATACCACCGTCTATGGAACTGTTATATATAATAAAATCAGCATCTTTTGCACTGCTGTAAAATTCTTCCACCTGCATATTTAAAGTAGACCTGGCGGATTCCGGGTCTCCTAACTGATCAAATATATACCTTCCTCCCGCCAGCTCAATCATTTTGGGAATATAATCGGAACTCTGACGAACCTGTACAAGACCGTTTGAAGTAATATAGAAAAAGGCAACCGTCAAATCCGTCTTTTCGTCTGCCGTTACATTTTCCAAAATTTCCAACTGTTCCGCAAACACACGCTCCGCTTCCTCTTCCTTTCCGAGCAAAGCTCCAAAAAACTTGATCCACTCCACTCTTCCAAGCGGATGGGGCTCGTAACTGGAATACTCGATCATAACAGGGATTCCAAAATCATTTAACATTTCAATCACTTCCGGCGAATGGAAAATCATCATATTTTCTATAACAAGGGAACAATTTTCCGACATGATCAATTCATAATCCGGCTGATTATATTTACCGGCATAAAGCATACTCCCATTTTCCATAGCCTCTTGCGCCGCCTCAATATGCCAACCGTCTTCTTTCTGTCCGGAAAGCGTAATGGTATCTATGGCATCCAATTGGTCAAACATATCCATCACTGCAGATGCTACCAGATAAAGATTCCTGATCGGCCGCTGTAATATAATCACATCCTCCGCCAATCCCCCGGGAATTTCTTTGTTCTCCGGAACCACCAGAATTTCAGTACCATCTTTAACTGTCAGCAGGGTATAACCGCCTTCAAAATAATCCACCGTAAAATTCTCTGCATACTGTAAATCCATACTGCCGGTCTTTTCCAATTCCACTGTCCGGACTTCGGAAGAAGGACTGCTGCAGCCTCCAAGCCACAGCAATCCCACACCAACTAAGCAGCATAATGTTATTATCCCTATTCTTTTCCACATTGACCTACTGCACCGCCGTTTACTCTAAAGATTTTACAGTATCAGAATGAAATGTTAGCGTATATTCAATTTCATGAGGCGAACTCATTGCTACCGTATCACCAATCACGTCAATGGGAACATCAAATGCCCCAATGGGAATCTGAAATACGGAATTACCTTCCGTATTGACCGGTAAATATTTTTCACCATCTACGATCATATAATCATAATTGGAGCTGCTCCACTCCAGCGTCGCCATCACATTTCCTTCCGCCACATCAATTACCACAGGAGACAAGATTTCTGCTTTTCCGCTTCCGCCTTCAAAGGTAATCTCCATGCTGTATACACCATCTTCCAGACGCTCTCCAATTTCTGTCTGTTCCCCATCGGTAACGGGTATCGGATCACAAACGCTTACCTTGTGGTCATACCAAACTCCCTTTGTTCCAACCAAAGCCAAATCAAACTCCGCATCCAGAAAAGGAACCGGCACATCAAATCCATTGACTTCTTCTGTCATTCCATCACTGTATGTAACCGTATCCACCGTAGGTGAAAGCAGTTCTGCGCCTTCTTTCTGTGCATCTTCAGCAAGTCCCGGATAAAGATTTAAAACATTTTGGGAAGGTAAAGAAATATGAATGACCATTTCTCCGTTTTCAACAGTCAGTGTACCTTTTCCATCACAGGCCTCGTTTACATGAAACATGCTGTTGTCCGTATGAAACTCTGCCATATATACTCCGTCAGGCAGCGCTGCCGCCTCCGGTTCCTGTACGCTGTCTGTATCTTTGCAGCCGCTAATCAATATGCTTAACAGCAGCATTAAAACCATTACAATTTTTTTCATATTTAATTTCTCCCTGTTATTCATTTATAACTTCAGCTGTGTGTTCTACATAAATCTGCTGAATGGCATTAATGGAGCCGAGACCTGTGATCTGTACATCTACGCTTTCAAAATTTCCGGAATCTTTAAATATGCTGACCCATGAATCCTCATCATCTCCAGCCATATCATTATTGGCATGGTCTCCTGCCACAACCATTAATGGCCGGAGAATCACTCTCGTATAACCCGCCTGTGCCACAGCATCTATCACTGCTTCACAGGAGGTTTCCTCTGGTTCTCCCTCTACCGTACCAATAAATACATTATTGTATCCAAGTTCTGCCATTTGTGTCTGCATCTGACTATATGACACTTTTGCTGTATGAGATGTGCCATGTCCTAAAAATACAAATGCAACACCTTCTTCCTCTGCCATATCCAGACTGTCATATCCCGCATCCCTGACTGCTGCCTGTGTAAGCGCCATTGCAACGGCCTCTTTATCGTCATTGATTACAGTAGCATCTGTGCCAACCTCGCCAAGCAGCGGTTCCGCAACTCTGACAGTTTCAAACTGATCCCGATAAGCTTCAACAGCTTCCATCAATTCATCATACTCTGCACCGTGCATCAAATGAGTTGGTTGTATTACCAAATTCTTTACTCCATTTGACACTGCCCGCTCCAGCGCCTGCTCCATATTATCAATATGCTCCCCGTCACGTGCCTGTATGTGATTGATGATGATCTGCGCCGTAAACGCTCTTCTCACTGTCCATCCCGGGTTTGCCGCCTGTATCGCATCCTCTATTCCTTTAATATCACTGACTCTGCTGTCATTAAAGGAAGTGCCAAAACTAACTACCAGAATTTCATTTTCACCAATATTGTCCTGATTACGTGGATCATCTTTGGAAGCATCACCGGTATCCCTGCCGAAATAATCCGGATCTGCATTTTCACCTTCCACCAATTCTTTCTGGGCATCCGTCAAAGCATCCCATGCCGCTTTTGCCTGTGTACATTGTTCGTCCGTACTTTCTGTTCTCCTCTGGACATAGATTGCATCGATCAATGCCGCAACTTCATCAGCAGCTTCCTGGTCTGTCATTGTATTTCCGCCAGAAGTCTCCCTTCCCGTTGAACATCCTGACATTGCCAATGAACAAGCCATAACACCGGTTAATAATGCAATACTCCATTTCTTTTTCATACTTTCCTCGTTTCCGCAGTTTTCTGCATTGTATTTATTAAATATGTTCCTACAGAAACGTTTGCCATCCAGCTTACAACATGCCTGTATTTAGTGCATACATAAGAAAAACCCTTTCCTAAATTACAGGTAAAGGGTTTGTACACAAAATAAATCTTAAGGAAATCCGTCATTAGAGACATCCTTCCCAAAAATTCAACCGTACAACCAGTTACTCGTGGCTTGAAACAAATGTTTCCGTACAACAGCAAGGCAGGTCTCCCGGCTTAAAGATCATCGCATTGACCGTCTTCCCAGTTTCCCAGTGACATATTGATCTCTGCTCCCTAATTACGGTGACGAGTTCGTACAGGATTTTCACCTGTTTCCCTTT
>CAMWHY010000035.1 GCA_947174185.1 uncultured Lachnospiraceae bacterium
AAATAAGACATAATTTTTGGTAATATACCTGATATCTTACCTGATTTTAGAATAATTTCAAAAATTTGCTTGCAATTTTCTAGTATATTCATTATAATGTGTACTCATAAGATGTGCATACGGAGAATCTGTACCAGATTGGAGGCATGCATAATCTTATTTGTATCTATATGAAATCTTTCGGAGAATGTTCCGAATCTTCTTACTTGTAATTATTTACGGTAAGTTTGTACAAGCTTTTAACGCTTGGTCGGGTTTTTATCCCTTTTTTGTCTGAAATGAAGTAATACGTTAATATTTTTTTGGTACCATCCAGCACATCTTATGGCCGCAGGTACATCTAGTATTGACAGAACTTTTTCGTTTTATTTAAAGTAAGCGCATGGATATTTCACAGATATGCCTCTGCCTTGCAAGACAAAATCTTACTTTAAATCATATACAATTTTGGCAATCCTATTCACATTAAATTATTGATACAAGGAGACCTTATCGGACGAAAAATGACAAAAAATGCCTTAAAATGTCAAAATTGTTAATGACGGAAATAATGTGGTCTGATATAATAAGAACGATTGCTGTATGTTGCGATTATATCTGTAAAAGGAAAGGCAAGTGGATTAATGAAAAGATTGAGGAATAAGATCATCTCGGTTTTGGTGGCAGTCGTTCTTATTATTATCGTTGCCGCTATTGCGTTTGGCGGCAAGATTAAGGAAAGCGTTGCGGGTGGAGAGGAGATAGGTCTCAGGTGGTTTTTGGCGTTGATTTATCCGGATAAGTATTCTTATTCCACTCAAATGGCTGATATGAATGAATATTTTCAACTATTCTCCCAGGATGATATTGCGATTATCCTACAGAATGAGCGAATAGAAGACAGGGGGAAATTGATCGATGGTACGGTTTATTTTTCCATCACGACAGTAGAAAAGCTGTTTACGGATCGTTTCTATGTCAATGCAGAGGGAACGGCTCTGCTGTATACTACCTCTAATGAAATTCGGATTGTAAATATTGGAGAAGAAAGCAACGGTTATTATGTGAATGATACATGGACGCCGTTGGATTATAAGGCGGCGCAGTTTGATGCGGAAGGCACATTATATATTGCTGCAGAATATGTTAAAAACTATGCCAATTTTACCTATGAATTTTTCCCGGACCCCAATCGTATGCAGGTGCGTACAGAGTGGGACACGCATAGGGAAACAACAGTATTAAAGGATACGCAGGTGCGTTATCAGGGCGGAATTAAGAGTGATGTGCTTTGTCAGGTGGCAGAGGGCGACCGCGTGACCGTTTTGGAGATCATGGAAAATTGGACCAAAGTACAGACAAAGGATGGATTTATCGGATATATTGAGAATGATAAACTGGCGGATTACGAAGAGATCGTAGAAATGCCGGTAAGCGGAGCATATGATCCGGCGGCGGACTATCATATGACAAGCAGTGCGGACGGAAAGCTGACGATGGTATTTCATCAGGTTACTGCGCCGGATGACGGCAGCGGACTGAATGCATTATATGCATCTACCAGCGGTATTGACGTCGTATCTCCGACATGGTTTTATCTGAATAATACGGATGGCAGTTATCTTAGTATTGCCAGCAGGGCTTATGTAGAAAATGCTCATGCAAAGGGCTTGCAGGTCTGGGCGTTGATCGAGGATATGACATACGATGTGGATGAAAATGAATTGTTTTCTTCTGCAGATAACCGGCAGGCATTGATTACAAATCTGATTCAGGAAGCATTGGAGCTTGGGATTGACGGGATCAATATAGACTTTGAGGAGATCACTAGGGAATCGGCTACGCATTATGTACAGTTTTTGCGTGAACTGTCTATAGAGACTCATAAAAACGGACTTATTTTATCCGTGGACAATTATATGCCGAACGAGGGCAACCGTTATTATAATCTGAAGGAGCAGGGATATGTGGCGGATTATGTGATCCTGATGGGTTATGACGAGCATTGGGCGGGCAGCGCCGAATCAGGCAGCGTAGCGTCTATCGGCTTTGTAGAAAAAGGTCTTTCGGATGCGGTTGCGCTTGGAACGCCGGAGAATAAACTGATCAATGCGGTTCCGTTCTATACCAGAATCTGGCGGACGGAGGGCGTACAGGTGAATAGTGAAGCTGTTTCCATGAGCGTAGCGCAGGAATGGCTGGCGAACCGCAGCCTGACCCCGGAATGGAACGATGAGACAGGTCAGTATTATGCAAGTTATCAGGATGGGACGGCATTTTATGAGGTTTGGATCGAGAATGCCGATTCACTGAATGTAAAATTGAATGTTATGTCCAGCTATAATCTCGCGGGCGTTGCAGCATGGAAATTGGGGCTGGAAAGTGCGGATGTATGGCCGGTGATCAATTCCTATATGGAGTAAAAAGAAAGATATCGTGAATATAAGGTGATCTGCGCACATAAGATTTACTAAGCCTATCATTTCGGACAGAACGCTTATGACGCAGAAACAAAATCAGTGGATCAAGATTATGATGGGAGTCTTACTGGTGGTCGGAATGCTGATTCTGGCTAAGCTGGCAGCAATGATGACTGATGCCAGACGTACGGCGTCATTATCGGAAGATAATATCAGCAGACAGTCGGACGTCTTATCGGGAACAGGGTCAGAGGAATCGGTTCTTTCCGAAAATATTGCCAGAGAACGCCAGCCCGGTCAGGAATGTATCATCATAGATCCGGGTCACGGCGGTGCAGATCCTGGCAAGGTAGGCATCAACGGTGCATTGGAGAAAGATATCAATCTGCAGATGGCGTATATTCTGAAGGAACAGCTGGAGGCAGAAGGATTTTATGTGATATTGACCAGAACGTCGGATGAAATTCCTGGCAGTGAAAATGGCAATATAACAAAGGTACAGGATCTCCAAAACAGGATCAGGCTGATTGCGGAGGAAGATCCCCTGATGGTGATCAGTATTCATCAGAACAGTTATACGCAGGAATCCGTATGCGGTGCGCAGGTATTTTACTATGAGAAAAGTGAGGAAGCCAGACAACTGGCAGAATGTATTCAGAGGCAGCTGATCCTGGCTGCAGATGACGGCAATCACCGACAGGCAAAAGGAAATACCAGTTATTTTCTTTTGAAGAAAACTCCGGTAACAACGGTAATCGTGGAGTGTGGATTTTTATCTAACTGGCAGGAGGCGACGTTGCTGCTGCAGGAGGATTATCAACGATTGATGACGGGAGCTATTGTGGACGGGATATTGGAATATCTTGGAAGAACATCTTCTGCGAGTGAAAATGAACCTGCAGAATAGATAATTTACGAAGTTTGTCGTCTAATAATAGGTATTATTCAGATAGAGGATTTTATGTAATTTACATGGATACGATTGTTAAAACAATAGGAAATTTTAATAGTTCTGAAGAGGGCAGTGAGATTTTTTGTCAGGCCGGTGAGCTTATCAAAGAGGGTGGATTGGTGGCTTTTCCTACGGAGACGGTGTATGGACTTGGCGGGGATGCATTGAATCCCGAATCTTCCAGAAAGATCTATGCGGCAAAGGGAAGACCCTCGGACAATCCGCTAATCGTACATATTGCAGATTGGACAAGCATCAAAAGGATCTGCATGGATATCCCTGATGAGGCAAAACAACTGGCGGACACCTTCTGGCCGGGTCCTTTGACGATGATCTTAAAAAAATCCACTGCGGTTCCTTACGAAACAACAGGAGGGCTGGATACTGTGGCAGTCAGACTGCCGGATCATCCTGTAGCGATATCATTGATTAAGGCATCGGGGGGATTTATTGCTGCGCCGAGTGCCAATCTTTCCGGCAGACCGAGTCCGACGACTGCGGCTCATGTGATCGAGGATATGGACGGAAGGATCGATATGATTCTGGATGGCGGTGATGTCGGCATTGGTCTGGAATCCACCATTGTAGATTTGACGGAGAAGATTCCTGTGATCTTAAGACCCGGATATGTGACACAGGAAATGTTAAACCGGGTGTTAGGCAGGGTAGATGTAGATATTACGCTGATGGATCAGGATACGGGACAGGCCCCCAAAGCACCGGGGATGAAATACAGGCATTATGCTCCCAAGGGTTCCATGCGTCTGATCGAAGGGGATCGGGAGGCGGTCATACGGACGATGAATGCGGAAGTAACAGAGGCAAAGCGGCGTGGGGAGTGTACTGGGGTGATGATCACCGATGAAATATGGGAGCAGGTTTCGGCGGATGTAAAGAAAAGCGTGGGAAACCGCGAGAATGAGTATGAGATTGCAAGAAGGCTTTACCGGATTCTGCGGGAGTTTGATGAAGAAGGGGTCACAGCAATCTTCAGCGAAAGTTTTTCGCCGGATGGATTCGGACAGGCAGTGATGAATCGTCTGCTGAAGGCGGCAGGATATACAGTTGAAAAAGTATAAGTCTGTATTGTACAACTAATTATGGGAAATCTGGAATTATACAATTGTTAAATACATAGCTAATACAAATAAAAAAGGAGAACGCTGGGATGAAAATATCTATGGGCTGTGATCATGGCGGATATGATCTGAAAGAGAAAGTAAAGAAATATCTGGAGGAAAAGGGTTACGAGGTGGCGGACTGTGGCTGTTATTCCAAGGAATCCTGTGATTATCCGGAGTATGCCAGAAAGGCGGCATTGATGGTTGCCGATGGGGATGCAGAGAAAGGAATCGTGATCTGTACGACAGGAATTGGTGTCAGTATGGTAGCTAATAAAGTAAAAGGCATTCGGTGCGCACTTTGCCATAATGAACATACGGCGACGATGACAAGGCTTCATAACAATGCCAATATGCTTGCCATGGGTGCAGGAGAAGTCAGTGAAGAAGAAGCATTGAAAATTACGGAGATCTTTCTGACGACAGAGTTCTCCGGGGAAGAAAGGCATATGCGCCGTGTTGCACAGATAGAAGCAGAAGGGTAAAGAGGACTAAGGCCGAAGGTGGCAAAATATTGTGCCTGCAGCGTGGATTCGCAGGTTACGGAAAGGCATAATTTTTAATATGAAAATAACGAAAAGGAAAGATTATATCTCTTGGGATGAATATTTTATGGGGGTATCCGTGCTTGCCGGTATGCGTTCCAAAGATCCGAATACACAGGTTGGTGCTTGTATCGTTAGCAAAGATAATAAGATACTTTCCATGGGTTACAATGGTCTTCCCAACGGCTGCAATGATGATGATTTTCCGTGGGACAGGGAAGGGGAAATGCTGGAGACAAAGTATCCGTTTGTAGCCCATAGCGAATTAAACGCAATCTTAAATTATAGGGGAGGGTCCCTTGACGGTACAAAACTTTATGTGTCATTATTTCCTTGTAATGAGTGTGCTAAGGCGATTATTCAGGCGGGTATCAGGACAGTAATCTATCAGTCTGATAAATATAACGGTATGGATTCCAATACAGCATCTAAGCGTCTGTTTGACGCAGCAGGGGTAGAATATTATCAATATGAACCTACCGGAAGGAAGGTAACGTTAGATCTGTAAAATTTCAGGATAGAACATTATGTAAAAGTTATTAGATTTGCCGGAATGTTTTTCTGCTAAGAGGAATAAGGAAGAATGAAGAAAGAGCAGATAAGTGGAAAATATTTCAATAGAATAAAGGCTGCTTTTATACTTATGGTGATGGCGTTATTATGCATTAATTTTCCGTCTTCCGCCACAGGATCTTCTTTAGATGACACAAGGGAGCAGTTGGAGGCGGCGGAAGAAGAAAAGAAACGGCGGGAAGAGGAACTTGCGGCAGCAGAGGCGACGCTTGCACAGACAGAGGCTAATCTTGCTAATCTGGAAGGCGTAAGAAACAGTTATCAGGGACAGATGGAGATTCTGAATACGAGCCTTCAGGCAGTGGCGGACAGACTGGCAGTTCTGGAGAGTAAGATCGCCCTAAAAGAATTGGAGATTGCGCAGACGCAGGCAGAACTGGAAGCGGCGACACTGGCAAGGGAAGAACAGTATGAAAGCATGAAGGAAAGGATACAGTTTCTCTATGAAAGGAGTAGTTCCGTGTATTCGGAGATCCTGTTTTCCGCGCAGTCGTTTGGCGAAATGTTGAATTATGCTGACTATATAGAACAACTGTCAGAGTATGACAGAAGGAAGCTGGAAGAATATTTTGCATTGGAGCAGCAGATTGCTGAACAAGAGGTAGCTCTTCAGCAGGAGATGCAGGAACTGCAAGAACTGCGGGAAGATATGGTGGCAGAACAGGCTTCGGTCAATGAACTGATCCGAGATACGGCAAATAATATTGCGGCAACGGCGGATCAGATAGAAGATGTGGCAGCAGCGGCGGCGGCATATGAAGAACAGTGCGACGCGGCGGAGGCAGCAGCAGCAGCGGCAGCGGCAGAATATGAACAGATCAAGGCGCAGTATGAGGAAGAATTAAGATTATCCCAGCTGGCGGCGCAGTCTGCACGGAGAGATCTTTCACAGGTAACCTTTGAAGACAATGACAGATATTTGCTTGCTAATCTGATCTATTGTGAAGCGGGCGGGGAACCATACGAAGGGAAGGTTGCAGTGGGCGCAGTTGTAATAAACCGCGTGTGCAGTTCAGTTTACCCCAGTACTATAACGGGCGTGATCTACCAGTATAAACAGTTCTCGCCGGTTAGAAACGGGCGTCTTGCGCTTGCTTTGACGGATAACCGTGCGACGGAAGATTGTTACCGTGCGGCGGATGAGGCGATGGCAGGAGTTACCAATGTAGGCAACAGAGTATATTTCAGAACCCCGATACCTGGGTTGGAAGGATTGCGGATCGGGAATCATATCTTTTATTAAAATAAACCGCCTAGAACAAATCAGTCAGTTCTAAGCGGTTCCGTTTTCCTGCTCCGAAATATGACGGGTCAATGATTCAAAATGTCCGTTATAGATGATCTGCAGCAGTTTATCTAACTGCGTTAAGGAACGTTTTAACTGTTCCAATGAAATCTTCTGCTCATTTAGGCAAATCACCATTTCATCAATATCCACTACTTTGACAAAGCCGTCAGGGTAGATGAGGACGTCTGCGAGAAGATCAGTCACGATTAGTTGGTTATCCTCTTTCTTATATTCATAATCTACGATATCGCAATACCAGTAAAGCAGGGAATTGTCTTCCTGATAGAATTTGCTGACCTTGTAGCCTTCTTTTAGAAAATAACAGGAATAGCCATGATGAAGGTCTTTTTTGGGTTTTAAAGCATTCCATTTGGTCACAATGATATCTTCGTTACAGGAAAGTATCATGTCGTCTTTTAATAAGACGCATTCTTCCGGTATCAGACGCTTACGGTATAGTATTGGACATGGCTTAAAGGCGGATGGCTTCTGCTCCATGAACTTCCTCCATGAGATATGATTTATAATAGGTAATACTATTAATATAAGTATCTTACGATATTCTGTCAACTATTTTTATGCCGCGCCGGCCTCTTGGGTGGCTCTTTTTATGTTAGTGGAAAAAAGGGAACAAATATGTTATAATCCTTTTCGACATAATATTTTAACGTTGACAAAGGAGATTTGGACCTATGAAAAAGAACAACAGAGGCAACCGGTGGCAGGTGTTTCAGGAAAATAATCCTACGATGCATATTTGTGTGATGATTATTGCAGTAAACGTTGTCTTTATTCTATTATCCGCGGCGCTGATTTGTATTCTGCCGGAAAATGAGGGGAAGAGTCTGGGTGAGATCCTGCGGCTGGCGTTTACCCTGATGGTCAATCCCAGTGGAAAATATATTTATAGTGAGACGCCGATTTCCCTGATCATTACGACAATCGTCGTTTTGCTTGGAATGATCTCCCTGACCGGTGGTACGGTCGGTTTTATTACAAGTTTTATCAACGGCTTTCTGGAAAGGGCAGCTAACAATAAACGCACATTGAAGCTGACGAACCATATTGTTATTTTAAATTATAACAATAAAGTGCCGTCCATTATTTATGATTACTGTTTTGATGACGTTAAGAATACTTATATTGTCATTCTTGCAAATGAAGATAAACAGAAAATCCTTGATGAGATTGACAACATGTACGATCAGAAGGGCGGGAGCAAAAGATTTAAAAATATTATTGTCAGGGACGGTAATCCGATGTCGAAGATCGACCTGGATAAGATTGCGTTGAAAAATGCGCAGACAGTTCTGCTGATGATGCCCGGCTTTAATATAGAAAAAGGGGAAACTATTACGACTGATAAAAGCTTTGAAGTATCGAAGCTGTTCATGTTCGTCGCATGGTATTTCTCACAGTCAGATAATGACTATAAGGCCAATATTGTTGTAGAGGCGAATGATGCCAAATTGGAAAAAATGGTGCGTGAGTACCATCTTGAAAATAATGATCAGACTGCTGTAGCCGTGAACTACAATGAGATTACGGGAAAAATGCTTGCAATTACAGCCCTGATGCCGTCCGTCAACGGCGTGATGAAGCAGCTGTTTAGCTTTGAGGGCGTTGAGGTGTATATTCAGGAAAGTGATTCCACATTATCTGTGGAGGAAGAGCTGGCGGTAAGCCATTCCGTGATTCCTGTCTTTATGCAGGGGAGTGAACGTGTCTATATTGCAGAGGATGAGGAGGAATTTGAAAAAACAACAGAAAAGTTTGTATTAAAGAAAAAGCTTCCCGAGAAACAGATCATTCCGCGCGTTACATTTATGAAAACGGAGATTATTGTGGTTGGGACAAACAGCAAGCTCCCGTACATATTGGAAAGCCTTCAGTGCTTTAAGAATGAATATCAGAACCATAAGCTGCATGTCATACTGGCAGGAACCAATGATGAGGAAGAGACGCTTAAGGGGTATTATGGGAATCCTTTCTATCAGGATATCCTGATGCCGGAGAAGTACTCTTACATCATTGTAGATGATATCTACAGCCCGATGAAGGCGCTGGGTGATTTGGCGGCAAATAAGGCCGACTCCATTATTTTCCTGTCAGACGATATGGTCAGCAATGTCCATATTGACGAAAAACCGTTGATTTACTGGACAAAGTTAAAAGAATCTATCTATACAAACAAGCAGACAGACGTTATTGTGGAGATTTTGGATTCACAGAACCAGAGTATTATCGAGCTTCGTAATAAAGACCAGATTATCGTCAGTGACGATTTCCTGGGACACCTGTATGCGCAGCTTGGCAAGAATCCCGCCCGTCTTTATATTATCAAGGATATGATTACCTCCGAGGGCGATTCCTCTACGCTGGATGATAATGATGAGACACAGAATGCCGGTGATATCATATGTGCCAATGTAAAAGAATTTTTCAAGGATACGAAAGAAGACCTGACGTTTACGTCAAAGAAAGAGCTGATCCTGTGGGTGTATGAAGCGACGAATCATGAGGCTCTGCCCATCGGCGTCGTTAAGGGCGGCGTTCCGTATATTTTTGCAAGGGTTGATGATCCAGATTCCGCTCTTGATTCGACAGTCCTTCTTGGTATCAAGGAAGGGCAGGTCTATGACGGGGACAAAGAGGCGATCAGGCTGGAGGATGAAGATGAGTTGGTAATGTTTATGGTCGGGTAAGTTAATGGCTGTCATACCTTACATTGGAGGAACATAAGAAGAGGGCGTCCCTTTCTATGACTTTCATTGATCATAGTTTTGGGACACCCTCATTCGTTTTTAATTATTATTTCCTGATTTATATATTATGTATAGTTTCTTATTATTTATGAAGCTTCTTTTGTTTTTTTCTTTGCTTCCTTTGCAGCAAGCGCCTTGTCTGTAGGGCGTACCATCGTCAGGCAGATGATCAGGGCGAGGATGTAAAGGGCGATGGTTGCATATAATACGTACTGGTATCCGGTAGGATTGACGGTGATCATTTCAGTGCTTCCGTCAGCCAGTACATGTGGAATATCTATCGGTTCGCCAAATTTCTTAACGATCCAAGCCGCCATCTGGTTACCGGACAGTCCGGCAAATGCCCAGGCAGATAAGGTAATACCATGAATCGCGCTGATGCTTCCCATACCGTAGTGATCAGATAATAGTGTGGGTACGTTGGAGAAGCCGCCGCCGTATCCCGCATTTACAATAAAGATCAGGCACAGTACAAGGATGATCAACAGCGTATTGCCTTCCCCATTCTTGATGCCGTTGGTCAAAAGAACTATGGCAGTAAATGCGATGGAAAGGATGAAGATCAACTTGTAGATCGTATTTCTGTCTTTCATGGTATCAGCCCATGCGGAAAAGCCGAGCCGTCCACCAGCATTAAAAACAGCGGAGATCGTGGAAATGATTCCTACATAGCTGGCAAGACCGATACATTTTACAATCATTTTTTCCTGTGAGATCAGAGCCAGACCGCAGGTGATATTGATATAGAACATCAGCCAGATACCTATGTAGTTAGCGATGGGCTTTGTCTTAATAACAGACATGATGCTCTGCTTCTCGCTCTTGCTCTGCGGTTCATGCCATCCATCTGGTTTCTTGAGCAGAAGATGACCAATGAACATCATGACAAAATATACAACAGCCAGGATCAGGAACATTTTATAGATGCCGCCGTCACCAAGGTTATCCAGCATGGACTGCATGATCGGGCTGGCGATGGCTTTTGCCGCGCCGAATCCTGCGACTGCGAGGCCTGTTGCAAGACCTTTTCTGTCTTCAAACCATAACATCAATGTTTTCACGGGGGAAAGGTAACCTGTACCAAGACCGATACCCATGATAAAGCCATAGCAGATATAAATACCGATCAGTGCCAGAGGTGTACCCATATGAGCATGACCATAATAAATGAAGAAGCCGGTCCCTGCCATACCTACAGCAAAACAGATCGTAGCAATCAGGGAAGATTTGTGAATATCTTTTTCTACAACATTTCCTAAGAATGCCGCTGACATTCCAAGGAAAAAGATGGCAAAACTAAACGCCCATTCCGTTGCGCCTTTTGAGAAGCCGATATAGTCGGCAATTTCCTGACTGAATATCGACCAGCAATAGACAGTACCGATACTACAATGCAAAAGTAATGCGGGGATTGCGGCACGAATCCATTTGTTGGTGCGCCATCCGCCGGTTTTCTTTTCGTTCTCGCTCATGGTGAACCTCCACATACATTTTATTAAATTAGATAAAATCCACAAACATTATACAACTTTTTCCAGCGCCTTTCAATAGAGGATTGTGTGTTTGTTCCCTAAATTAAGGAAAGTGTTGCTTCTCGGAAATAATAAAATTGTTCCTAAGATTTCCAAAAAAAGAGGAAATCATAGTGGACATATCTGCAAAAAATGGTTATAATAGGAAATATTATGAATTCAAAAAATAGGAAGAGGCAAAAGGAAAGGCAGTCAACATTACGAATGCTGACCTTAATTACACAGTTTGGAATCAATATGCTTGTTCCGATTTTTTTGTGTTTTTTCGTTGGATATTATCTGGATAAAAAGCTGGGTACTTCTTATCTGATGATCATCTTCTTTTTTATCGGAGCATTGGCGGGATTTCGCAACATCTATATCTTTGCCAGACGGATGACAAAAGATGATGAGGAAGATACGGAAGATGGCAAATGATAGATTTGGTATATATAGAAAAACATGGCTGCAGTAATGAAGGAAAAAATAAAAGCAAATCAAACGCTTGCGGAATTGCTCATTGGGATTCTCTGCTTTGGTGTGGTCTGTCAGATCGTCGGGATCTTTTTTGTGCATGATCAACTGGCGTTCGCAGTCAGTCTTTGGGTCGGGATCATTGCAGCGATGGGCATGGCGATTCATATGAATTATACGATCAATAAAGTGTTGACTTATGATGAGGGAACGGCAGTGAAGGTGACCAGATCGTCCTATTTTCTGCGGTATGGTTGCGCAATGGTTTTGTTAGGGGTGGCTGCGGTTACCGGCGTAACGAATTTGATCGCGACGTTTTTGGGAATTATGGGATTAAAGATTGGCGCATATCTACAGCCGTTCATGCACAAATTACTGCAAAGGTGGATGAAGTAAAGGTTTGCGCTATAAAATAATGAACAAGGAGGTGAAATGATGGGAGCAGGTATGCTATTATCCTCGCAGGATCTGGGATTTATGATCAAAGGCGTATTTTCATTCTATATTGGCGATACGGAAATCTGGATCACAACAACACACGTATGTCTTTTGATTATGATTCTGCTGCTGACAATATTTTCGCTCTGTGCGAAAAGGACGATGAAGAATGCTTCGGATGTGCCGGGAACATTTCAGTGTATCATAGAGATGATCGTGGAAATGCTGGATAATATGATCAAGAACGTTATGGGCAAGAATGCAACAAAGTTCCTAAATTATATTGGGACGATCTTTATCTTTATCTTGCTCAGCAATATTTCCGGCTTGTTTGGCCTGAGACCGCCTACGGCAGATTACGGCGTTACTTTTCCGCTTGGCGTCCTGACGTTTACACTGATTACCTTTAATAAATTTAAACATCAGAAAGTCAGCGGTGTCATCAAGGGATTGTGTGATCCATGGCCGATTTGGGCACCGATCAACATCATAGGCGATCTGGCAGTTCCAATCTCGTTGTCGCTGCGTCTGTTTGCCAACGTCCTGTCAGGCACGATTATGATGGCACTGGTATATGGACTGTTGAAACTGATTGCAATCGGATGGCCGGCTGTGCTGCATGTGTACTTTGATATGTTTTCCGGAGCGATCCAGACATATGTATTCTGTATGCTGACTATGACCTATATCTCAGATGCGATTGGGGATAATTAAAAAAGCAGTAAATGAAAACTTAATTATAATATTTTTAAGGAGGAAATTATTATGTTTAACGAGGAATTTATTTTGGGATGCTCTGCAATCGGCGCAGGTTTAGCGGTTATCGCCGGTATCGGACCTGGTGTAGGTCAGGGTATCGCTGCAGGACATGCAGCAGCAGCAGTAGGAAGAAATCCTGGAGCAAAGGGTGACGTTACATCTACCATGCTTCTTGGTCAGGCGGTTGCCGAGACAACAGGTCTTTACGGTTTGCTGGTTGCAATGCTTCTGTTATTTGTTAAGCCGTTAATGCCGTAAGAAAAGAGTCTGAAAGGAGGCTATGAGGCTTGAATACAGGAATTGGAATGCTGTTAAGCAGTACAACGGGGTATGAAAGGCTGTTTGACTTGGATTTTCAGCTGCTGTCTGATTCATTGCTGACGATTATTGCGGTATTTGTTCTTTTCCTAATTCTTTCTTACAATTTATTCAATCCAGCAAGAAAGATTTTGGAAGACCGTAAAAACAGGATCCAGAATGATATAGCAACTGCCCAGAACGACAAAGATGCCGCCCTGGCGATGAAAGAAGAGTATGAAGGCAGGCTGAAGGACGTTGATAAAGAAGTAGAACAGATCTTAAGTGAAGCCCGTAAGAAAGCATTGGATAATGAAAATAAGATCATTGCTGAAGCCAGAAAAGAAGCGGCAGCAATTATCGAGAGGGCAAACGTAGAAGCTCAGCTGGAAAAACAAAAAGTTGTCGATGAAGTGAAGCAGGAGATGGTTGCTATCGCATCTCTGATGGCAGGCAAAGTGATTTCCGCCAATATTGACACAGAGATTCAGGATAGCTTGATCAATGAGACATTGAAGGAAATAGGTGACGGCACATGGCTAAGCTAATTTCAGGAACTTATGGAGAAGCCTTGTTTCAGCTGGCAGTAGAAGAACAGAAGGAAGATCAGTTTTTAGAAGAGGTGCTTTCCCTGCAGAAAGTTCTGGCTGAGAACGGTGAATTGAATGATCTGATGAACCATCCGAAAATTTCCAAAGAGGAAAAGGAGGAGGTTTTGAAGAATGTATTTCAAAATCGGCTTAGTGACGAGCTTACGGGATTTCTTGTACTGATCCTGCAGAAGGACCGTTATGGAGAGATTGATGGAATCCTTGATTACTTCGTAGGAAAGATGAAGGAATATAAAGGCATCGGAACTGCCTATGTGACAACGGCTGTATCCTTGAGGGATAAGCAGAAAACAGAAATAAAAGAGAGGCTGCTGGCGACGACCGCATATCGGGAGATGGAGGTTTACTATGAGGAAGATAAAACTCTGATCGGCGGTATCGTCATCCGGATCGGAGACAGAGTGGTTGACAGCAGTATCCGTACAAAGCTGGAGCGATTGACAAAGGATTTGTCAGAACTTCAAATCAGTTAAGAGAGTTTAAAAATATAGATGATAAAAGAAAGGTGCGGAAAGATCCATGAATTTAAGACCAGAAGAAATAAGTTCAGTGATCAAGGATCAGATCAAGAGGTATGCCGATAAGCTTGAAGTATCCGATGTGGGTACGGTTATTCAGGTCGCTGACGGTATTGCCCGTGTGCACGGCTTACAGAATGCGATGCAGGGAGAACTTCTGGAGTTCCCCGGCGAAGTATATGGCATGGTACTTAACTTGGAAGAAGATAATGTCGGAGCAGTATTACTCGGTAGCCATAAGAATATTAATGAAGGCGATACCGTAAAAACAACCGGCAGAGTGGTAGAAGTACCGGTAGGCGATGCGATGACCGGCAGGGTAGTCAATGCCCTTGGGCAGCCGATTGATGGAAAGGGTCCCATCACTACAACAAAATATCGTAGAATTGAACGTGTGGCATCGGGAGTTATTACCAGACAGTCTGTTGATACCCCGCTGCAGACAGGTATTAAGGCGATTGACTCTATGGTTCCTATCGGAAGGGGACAACGTGAGTTGATTATCGGTGACAGACAGACAGGTAAGACAGCGATTGCCATTGATACAATCATTAACCAGAAGGGTCAGAATGTTAAATGTATCTATGTTGCAATCGGTCAGAAAGCTTCTACGGTTGCTACGATCGTAAAGACATTAGAGGAGTTTGGTGCGATGGCATATACGACAGTCGTAGCATCTACAGCTTCCGAGCTGGCTCCGCTTCAGTATATTGCACCATATGCAGGATGTGCGATTGGTGAGGAATGGATGGAGAACGGCGAGGACGTGCTTGTTATCTATGATGATTTAAGTAAACATGCTACGGCATATCGTACACTCTCTTTGCTCCTGAGAAGACCGCCCGGGCGTGAGGCATATCCTGGCGATGTCTTTTATCTGCATTCAAGATTATTGGAGAGAGCTGCCCGTATGAGCAAAGAGTACGGCGGCGGTTCCCTGACAGCGCTTCCCATTATTGAGACCCAGGCAGGTGATGTATCCGCATATATTCCGACCAATGTTATTTCTATTACAGACGGTCAGATCTATCTGGAGACAGAAATGTTCAACGCAGGTTTCCGCCCGGCGATCAATGCCGGACTTTCGGTATCCCGTGTTGGTGGCGCTGCACAGATCAAAGCAATGAAGAAAATTGCAGGACCGATTCGTCTGGAATTGGCACAGTATCGTGAACTTGCGGCATTCTCCCAGTTTGGTTCTGATCTGGATGAGGATACCAAGGAACGTCTTGCACAGGGTGAGAGAATCAAGGAGATGCTTAAGCAGCCGCAGTATAAGCCGATGCCGGTAGAGTATCAGGTTATCATCATTTATGCAGCTACTAAGAAATATCTTCTGGATATCGACGTTGACGCAGTCGGACGTTTTCAGGATGGACTGTTTGAATTTATTGATACCAAATATCCTGAGATTCCTGAGTCGATCAAGAAGACAAAGGAACTGTCGGGAGAGATGGAAGAACTGCTGATTAAGGCAATTACGGAATTTAAGGCGGACTTCAGGTAAATATAAAAATATAAACCTTAGTCAGATAGAAAGCTAAGAGAAAGGCATGGTTATATCATTATGGCTTCCATGAGAGATATAAAAAGGCGTAAAAGCAGTATAGAGAGTACGCAGCAGATTACGAAAGCCATGAAGCTTGTTGCCACGGTAAAATTGCAGAAAGCAAAGGCAAGGGCGGAGCAGTCACAGATTTATTTTGACGCCCTTTACCATACAATGGTTTCCATCCTTGCAAAATCCCCTGATATGGATCATCCGTATTTAAAGTCGGACGGTAAGGGGAAAAAAGCAGTCATTATGATCACTTCCAATAAAGGTCTTGCCGGGGGGTATAACTCCAATGTGATCAAGCTGATCACCCAGAATGAGGAGTTTACAAAAGATAACACGATTGTCTATCCCATTGGTAAGAAAGGTAAGGACGCCATGAAACGTTATGGCTATGAATTGGGAACGAATTATTCTGAGGTGATCGATGAACCGGCATATCAGGATACGGTTGCCATTACCAAGGAACTGTTACATGCTTTTGAAGCTGGGGAAATCAGCGAGATCTATCTTGCATATACATTCTTTAAAAATACGGTGAGCCATGTTCCGACACTGCGTAAGCTTCTCCCGCTGGATGCGGAGAATATGGCGACGGTGGATGAACAGGATACCAAGACAGAGGCGCCGATGAACTTTGAACCAGAGGATGAGGAAGCTCTGAATCTGATCATTCCAAAGTACATCACCAGCCAGTTATATGGCGGACTGATCGAGTCGATCGCCAGTGAAAATGGTGCCCGTATGCAGGCAATGGATTCAGCAACAAACAATGCAGCGGAGATGATAGATCACTTGTCATTGCTGTACAATAGAGCGCGTCAGGGCTCCATTACGCAGGAGCTTACCGAGATTATTGCCGGTGCTGACGCTATCAATTAGAGAAAGGAGTCATATAATAGAGATGGCAGATGTAAAAAAGGGTAAACTGACCCAGATTATTGGTGCGGTTCTCGATGTTAAATTTGAAGATGCCCTGCCGGAGATCAACGAGGCGATCAATATCCCGATGAAAGAAGGCAATACTCTGGTGGTTGAGGTTGCGCAGCATCTGGGAGATGACACCGTACGATGTGTGGCGATGGGACCTACAGACGGTCTTGTCAGAGGGATGGAGGCGATTGCTACCGGATCTCCGATCACGGTGCCGGTTGGCGAACATACATTAGGACGTATCTTTAATGTTCTTGGTGAGCCGATCGATAATAAGCCGGCGCCCACCGATGTAGATTTTGAGCCGATACACAGACCTGCTCCGGAATTTAAAGAGCAGTCCACAGAGACAGAACTTTTGGAGACAGGTATCAAGGTAGTCGATCTGCTTTGCCCTTATCAGAAGGGTGGAAAGATCGGTTTGTTCGGCGGTGCTGGTGTTGGTAAGACAGTTTTGATTCAGGAGCTGATCCGTAATATTGCAACAGAGCATGGCGGATATTCCGTATTTACTGGTGTAGGAGAGAGAACCAGAGAGGGTAATGACCTTTACCATGAAATGAGCGAATCAGGCGTTATTGAAAAGACCGCCATGGTATTTGGTCAGATGAATGAGCCTCCCGGGGCAAGAATGAGAGTTGGTCTGACAGGACTGACGATGGCGGAGTATTTCCGTGACAAGGGCGGTAAAGACGTGCTGTTATTTATTGATAATATTTTCCGTTTTACACAGGCGGGTTCCGAAGTGTCTGCGCTTCTTGGACGTATGCCTTCCGCCGTTGGTTATCAGCCGACGCTGCAGACAGAGATGGGTGCTTTGCAGGAGCGAATCACATCAACAAAGAATGGTTCCATTACCTCTGTACAGGCAGTATATGTACCTGCGGACGACTTGACAGACCCTGCGCCTGCGACGACATTTGCACATCTGGATGCAACTACCGTATTGTCGCGTAGTATTTCTGAGCTTGGTATCTATCCGGCTGTTGATCCGCTGGAGTCCACGTCAAGAATTTTGGATCCGCGTATCGTTGGTAATGAACATTATCAGGTGGCTCGTGATGTACAGGAGATTCTTCAGAAATATAAAGAGCTTCAGGATATCATTGCGATCCTTGGTATGGACGAACTTTCCGAAGATGATAAGCTGGTGGTAAACCGTGCAAGAAAGGTACAAAGATTCCTGTCTCAGCCGTTCTTCGTAGCAACACAGTTTACCGGCATGGAAGGAAAGTATGTTCCAATCTCTGAGACGATTCGTGGATTCAGAGAGATTATAGATGGCAAGCATGATGATATTCCGGAAGGATTTTTCTTAAATGCAGGTTCGATCGACGAGGTAGTTGCCAGAATGAATAAGAAGTAAGCCTTTGTCTTGGAAAGGAGCTGTTGGATAAGGTGGCGGAAAATACATTTTTATTAAAAATAATTACACCGGAACGGCTTTTCTTTGAAGGCGAAGCTGAGATGGTAGAGTTTAATACGACAGAGGGTCAGATCGGTGTCTATAAGAATCATGTGCCGACGACGGTCATTATCAGTCCGGGGATTCTGACGATCACAATGCCTGATGAGGAAAAGACGGCGGCGCTTCATGCCGGATTTGTAGAGATTTTGCAGGATCAGGTAACAATCCTTGCAGAAGCGATCGAGTGGCCGGGTGAGATTGATGAGAATCGTGCAAAGTCTGCAAAGGAACGTGCAGAGAGAAGACTACAGGAAAAGGAAGCCGGTATCGATGAGGATCGTGCACAGATTGCTTTGATGCGTGCATTGACCAGAATACAGACAATCAAATAATCATAAGGAAGCAGTGATTTCATCAGCGCTTCCTTAGTGCAATGAAATAGCGATTGCTATGGAATGGCGATCGCTATTGTTGCGCTGAAACATTTTTTCAGCATCCGCATAGAATATATCAAAGAGCTTTGGGATGTATCTATGAGAGGAAATAAGGTATTGCCATTTTACATGACCTATCCCATGCCAATGGCATATGAAGATGAAGATGTCATGCTTCGGGACTTAGAATATCTGCAGCAGATGTATCCGCAAGATGCGAAAAAGTATCAAAAGAAAATCGTCAGTATTTTAGACAAGATGGACTATGAAGGAAGTATGATCTATGACGATTATCCGGATCAGTTTATGCTGTATAAACTGTCAAGAGACATTACCGAGATGATCAGGAAAGATGAAATAGCAGAGAATGCAAAAAAAATGGAGCAACAATCAGATAAGGATGCGGACTATACTGCTTCTGAAACTGCAGATGGTACTATGACCCAGAATAGAAATAGTATGGGTCAGGAGACAGATTTTTCTCCGGAAAGATGGAAGCAGATAGGCGATCTGGTTCAGGTATTGTTATTTTATGAAATCTATAAAAGAAGACATAATTCCGGACGGGGGATGCTAAAATTTTTTTAACGGAGAAAGGGAGCTTGCAGAGCCGGTAGCGGTTTGCATAGGCTCCCTTTTTGAGGATAAGAAATGGACAAATTTGAGCAGGACAGGAAATTGCAGAAGGCGATCTCGCAGATTGTATCAGAACGGCTGTATCGTATCATTGTCAGCAGACCATTGGTCAAGGGAGAGTTGACAAAGGTAACAGTACGTCCGGTTGTAATTCGTGGGGAACTGGTCTTTCAGGAGACGCGTTATGTAGGGACAAAGGTGCTGCATGAAAATTACGATGCAGAGAAGATGAAGGAGAAACTTGTTCGCTATCTGCAAGAGGAATTTGGGCAGCTGGAGGCGGAATGTATTGATAGGAAAGTTACGATTCTGACGAATAAGAAAGGAACCGTAACAGTCCGTGAAAAGAAAAAAGCAGATGTCCGGGAACATGGGTCGGAACAGGAATGTTCCTTTGAACATAACCGGAGCAAAAACCATATTTTAAAAGACGGCGAAACCATAGATTTTTTAGTTGCTTTGGGGGTGCAGACGCCGGAAGGCAGAGTGGTCAAATCTAAATATCATAAGTTTAAACAGATCAATCGTTATCTGGAATTTATAGAAGACATTTTGCCGGCGCTCCAAAAAGAAGATACGATTCGTATTGTTGATTTTGGTTGTGGTAAATCTTACCTGACCTTTGCATTGTATTATTATCTCAAGATCATACAAAATAAAAATATAGATATTATCGGTCTGGATCTGAAAAAAGATGTGATTGATGACTGTAATGCTTTAAAGGACAAGCTTGGATATCAGGGTTTGAGATTTATCAAAGGCGATATTAAGGATTATGAGAATGGTGATAAAATAGATATGGTTGTGTCCCTTCATGCCTGCGATACGGCGACGGACTACGCCATTGCGAAGGCAGTGTCGTGGGGTGCAAAGGTGATCATGGCGGTGCCGTGCTGCCAGCATGAATTGAACAGACAGATCGTATGTGCGCCGCTTCAGGAGATCTTAAAGTATGGCGTCGTCAAGGAACGGATATCGGCACTGATTACAGATGCTTATCGTGCGGACTGTCTGGAAAAGATGGGATATGAGGCACAGATTCTGGAGTTTATCGATCTGGAACATACGCCGAAGAATCTGCTGATCCGGGCTGTCAGGAAAGAAAAAAAGATTTCCCCGAAAAAGAATGGTAAGGAATATTCAGGTTCACTGGAAGAACTGGAACAGTATCTTCATATTAATCCACTGCTGGGACGATTGATAGAGAAACGCTGATGAAAGCCGGAATAATTTAAGAAAGGAACAAGAACCTTAAAGTGAGAAGGAAAGGAATCAGCAAGGGAATTATTTTAATAATATATTGTGTCTGTATGTTTTTTGCATCCTTGATTTTTCTAGGGGCATTGATGAACCGCGGCAATACTGATATGACGGCGGAGATGAGTCCTGCCGGTTTCCCACTGGTTACTTTTGTGTATGAGGGAATGCAGTTCAACACCATACATGGATATGCGGATCAGATGGAGATTCCTTATCTGAGGGATACCATTACACCATTGATGGAAGGCAGGAATCTTTCGATCAGGATCGATACCTATGGAACAGGCATTGAGAAGATCGCGTATGAGGTTCGGACGATGGATGCGTCGCGACTGATTGAGGATACTCAGATTTATAATTACATCACAAATAATGATATCATCACAGCAGACATTACGCTGAAGGATCTTCTGGAAGATCATCAGGAATATTCTTTGTGTATTCTTCTACAGACAGTAAAAGGGGATGAAATACGTTATTATACCAGAATCATAGAGGCAGATGATTATCAGGTGCCGGAGAAACTGGAATATGTCTATTTTTTTAATGATGCTACATTTGATAAATATACGGCATCCAATGAACTTCCTACCTATCTGGAAAGCAATTCGGAAGGAAACAATACCACATTTCACAAGGTCAATATCCATAGCAGCCTGAATCAGGTGACATGGGGCAATCTGCCTGTTGAGAGGGTTACGGAGCCGGTGGCTATGATCCGCGATATCGAGAGTGATATTGCTAATATTGAAGTCCAGTATTTTGCTGTGATTACAGAAAATGAAAAAGATATCTTCTATGCAGTAGAGGAATACTACCGGATTCGTCAGGGGGAGGAAAGGTTCTTCCTGCTGGATTATGAAAGGACGATGGAGCAGATCTTTGATCTGGAGACAGCCACAATGGCGAATAATAAGATCATGCTCGGCATCATGGGTGAGGATGTACAATTGGCTGAAAGTTCTGACGGCAGCCGTTTGGCATTTGTCAATGCCGGTAGTCTTTACTGCTATAATATTACAGATAACAAAATTTCAAAGGTGTTTGGCTTTCTGGATGATGATATCACTGATCTAAGAGAGGCTTATCAGGAACATGATATCAAGATCTTTCATGTGGATGAAACAGGTAATGTGTATTTTATGGTGTATGGATATATGAACCGGGGCATCCATGAGGGAGAGATGGGGGCTGTAGTCTATTATTATGACAGCGTTTTGAATACCGTGGAGGAGGAAGCATTTATCCCTTATACAAAATCTTTTGAGATGCTGGAACAGGACATATTGGAGCTGTCCTATGTCAATAGCGCTAATGAATATTTTATTTATCTGGATCATGCGGTCTATCAGATCGGTCTTTTGGATCATACCTGTCAGCAGTTGGTTACCGGGCTTCCATTAGGGGCGTTTGCGGCGTCGAGACAGCAACAGATCATTGCCTGGGCAAGTGGTGCTGATTTAAATAATGCCACACAGATTATCATATGTGACCTGACAACAGGAAAAATAGATAATATAGAGGCGGAGGAAAATACCAGAATCCAACCCATCGGATTTTTCGGGGAGGATTTTGTATATGGTGTTGCAAGGAAGGAGGATATTATCCGGGATGCCACCGGAAAGATGCTGTACCCGATGTATCAGGTTTTGATCCGGGATGTGCGTGGCAATATTCTGAAGCAATATGAGGAAACCGGTATTTATATTGTGGATACGCAGGTGGGGGATGATATGATCACCATGGTCCGTATGAAGCGGGATGAGAGCAACAGAGGCTGGTCTTATACTACCGATGATCAGATTCTGTATAATGATACGTCCAGCGGAGGAAAGAATACAATCGAGGTCGTTACGACGGAAAATTATGAAAAGATTATACAGATTGTCGTAAGGAAGGAAATAGATACGGACACGCTGCAGGTGCTTGAGCCCAAGCAGGTGCTTTTTGAAGGAGACAGAAGCATAGATCTGGGTGAGGATACCTATTCGGGCAGAGAGTATTACCTTTATGTAAAAGGTGATCTGGTGGGTACCTATGCGAAACTTCCGCAGGCAATTGACGATGCATATCTGTTATATGGCGCCGTGGTGGATGATCAGGGAACGTATCTGTATCGAAAGACAGGCAGACCGACGAGAAATCAGATAATGGCAATTAATCCGATAAAGGCAGAAACAGAGGGAGAGGAACTGGCAGTCTGTCTGGACGTCATGCTTGCTTTGGAAGGATATACGATAGATACGGCTCCACTTCTTCGTCAGGGCAGGGAGCCGGAGGAGATCTTGGAAGAGAAGGGTGCGGGGATGACCGTGCTGGATCTGAATGGGTGCAGGCTGGATACCATACTCTACTATGTGGCACAGGATATTCCCGTACTGGCTCGGATGGTGGATGGTTCGGCCGTACTGGTGATCGGTTATAATGAGTATCAGATCGTGGTCATGAATCCGCAGACAGGAACCAATTATAAGATAAGTATGAATGAGGCAAGCAGATGGTTTGAGGAAAATGGGAATTGGTTTTTGGCATATCTGATGGAATAGTGTAATATTGTTGATCGTTCAAAAATCAGAATGAATAAAAAACGTTAATTAATCCACTTGACAAAATACCCCTGGTAGGTATATGCTGATTAATAATCAGATACCTACTGGGGGTATTATATTGAAAAATAAGATCGATATCTTATTTTTCAATTGGCAATTTGAGTCAGAGCCTCAAATTGCTTTGCTTTTTTAAACATATTTAAACAAGGTGGAAAGGCGGGGATGACAATGGCAAAATGCTGTAATACTAAGACAAAGAAGCGTACGCCAGAGGAATATAAAAAATTGATCAATCGGTTAAACAGGATTGAGGGTCAGATTCGGGGAATCCGTAAAATGCTGGAGGAAGATGCCTATTGTCCGGATATCCTGATCCAGGCTTCTGCGGTCAATGCGGCAATCAATGCATTCAGCAAGGAACTGTTATCAGAGCATATCAAGACCTGTGTTGCTGAGGATGTCCGTGCCGGTAAGGATGAGGTTATCGACGAGCTGCTGGTAACACTGCAAAAAATGATGAAGTAAGAAATGTTTTGATGAAGGATTATGATTATGCAGCAGGAAATGTTTTGACGGAGGACTAGGGTCATGCAGCGATATAATGTGACAGGGATGAGCTGTGCAGCATGTTCTGCCAGAGTAGAAAAGGCAGTAAACAAACTTTCCGGGGTGACGGAATGTTCGGTCAGTCTGCTGACCAATTCTATGGGTGTGGAAGGCGAGGTATCGGCATCGGAGGTGATCGCCGCAGTGGAAGCGGCAGGATACGGGGCGTCTTTAAAGGAGGAATCGGCTTCCGGAAATGCGGGTAATACCGACAGCGGAGCTGCCGTACAAGGCAATGGGCATACTTCTCAGGAAATGGATGCGCTGACAGATAAGGAAACGCCAAAAATGAAAAAGCGTTTGATTGCATCGCTTATTTTTCTGATTGTCCTAATGTATTTTTCTATGGGGCATATGATGTGGAACTGGCCGGTGCCAAAGTTTTTTGCAGAGAATCATGTTGCAATGGGATTGCTTCAATTGCTGCTGACAGGTATGGTGATGGTAATCAACCAGAAATTTTTTATCAGCGGGTTTCGGGGGCTGCTTCATCGTGCGCCGAACATGGATACTCTGGTGGCGTTAGGATCAGCGGCGGCATTTGTTTACAGCACCTATGCGCTGTTTGCTATGATAGATGCACAGGCGAGAGGTGATATGGATGCTGTAATGATGTATATGCATGAATTCTATTTTGAATCTGCGGCGACGATTCTGACACTGATCACAGTAGGAAAGATGCTGGAAGCAAGGTCGAAAGGCAGAACAACGGATGCACTAAAAGGATTGATGAATCTGGAACCTAAGACAGCGACATTGCTGATCGACGGTGTGGAGCAGGTTGTGCCGATTGCACGGGTGAAAAAAGGCGACTGTTTTGTGGTGCGCCCAGGGGAACAGATTCCGACGGATGGCATGATTTTAGAGGGAAATGGCGCGGTCAATGAAGCATCCCTGACAGGGGAAAGTATTCCTGTGGATAAGGGTGCGGGAGATCATGTCTATGCAGCGACCATGAACCAATCGGGATTTTTGCGTTGTGAAGCAACGAAGGTCGGAGAAGACACGACCCTTTCCCAGATCATTAAGATGGTCAGCGATGCAGCGGCAACTAAGGCGCCGATTGCAAAAGTGGCAGATACCGTATCTGGTTTTTTTGTGCCGGTGGTGATTGGCATTGCCGCCCTGACGATCCTGATCTGGCTGTTGGTGGGAGAAACCGTAGGATTTGCGCTGGCAAGGGGAATTTCCGTGTTGGTCATCAGCTGCCCTTGCGCGCTGGGGCTTGCAACGCCGGTAGCGATCATGGTAGGAAACGGTGTCGGTGCCAAGAACGGCATTTTATTTAAGACGGCGGTTTCATTGGAAGAGACCGGTAAGGTGGGAATGGTTGCTCTGGATAAAACAGGCACAATTACCATCGGAGAGCCGAAAGTGACGGATTATTTTCCTGCAGAGGGCATTACAGAAAAAGAACTTCTGCAGTACGCGTATGCGTTGGAGCAGAAAAGCGAGCATCCATTAGCGAAAGCTATCGTAGAACAAGCGAAGACCAAAGGGATCACGTTGATGGAAGTACGGGAATTTGAAGCGCTTCCGGGGAATGGACTACAGGCGGTGATCGATACGCAGCAGGGTAAGCAGGGAGGTGACGATGCGCATTTTGAAACCGGAGAACATGCACATGGGGTACTTGCGGGCGGCAGCGTGAAATTTATCGGCAGCCGGATACCGCTTTCGGAGGATATCAGAAAAAAAACGGAAGAACTTGCAGACAAAGGAAAGACGCCGCTTTTATTTAGCCGTGGCGGAGAGTTTCTCGGTATCATCGCAGTAGCGGACGTCATCAGGGAAGACAGCCGGAATGCCGTTAAGGCGCTTCAGAATATGGGAATCCGTGTTATTATGCTGTCAGGAGATAATGAGCGGACAGCCAATGCCATCGGGGAGCAGGTCGGTGTGGATGAAGTGATTGCAGGCGTCCTGCCGGACGGTAAAGAACAGGTAGTCAGACAGCTTTCAGAACAGGGAAAGGTTGCCATGGTAGGAGATGGAATCAATGATGCGCCTGCCCTGACAAGAGCCAATATCGGCATTGCTATTGGCACCGGAACGGATATTGCCATAGATGCGGCAGATATTGTTCTGATGAAGAACCGACTAAGCGACGTGGCTGCAGCTATCCGCTTAAGCCGGGCGACTCTTCGTAATATTCATCAGAATCTGTTCTGGGCATTTTTCTACAATGTGATTGGAATCCCTCTGGCAGCGGGTGCGTGGATACATTGGTTCGGATGGCAGCTCAATCCAATGTTTGCAGCGGCAGCCATGAGCCTGTCAAGCTTCTGCGTAGTAAGTAATGCACTCAGGCTGAATCTGGTGAAGTTGTATCGGGGAACGGAAGGCATTGGACGTCAAGGCAACCCTATGGACCTGAATCAGAAGACAGAAGATGTTAAGCAAGTAAAAAATAATAAAAATAATAAAAATGAAAAGGAGAGTAAGAACATGACAAAGACATTGGTAATCGAAGGAATGATGTGCGGACACTGTGAGGCAAGAGTGAAGAAGCTGCTGGAGGGATTTGAAGGAATCAGCGAGGCGGTTGTCAGCCATGAGGCCGGAACGGCGGTGATCACCACAGAGAAGGAACCCGAAGAGGCTGCACTTCGTAAGGCAATCGAAGAAGACGGTTATAAATTTATAGAAATGAAATAACAGGAAAGCGCTGTTGATCTGAGGATTGACAGCGCTTTTTTGGAAAGCAC
>CAMWHY010000036.1 GCA_947174185.1 uncultured Lachnospiraceae bacterium
CGAATCCCCTGGTATCGGATGTCAGGATAACGTCGCTGGCAAATGACTATATTTCGATTGACTATGAGTGTCTGGGAAATGCGCAGGATTGGAGTGTAAGTGGAAATGGCGGAAATGCTGCATCCTATGGAGGATCCCAGGAGTGGTTTGATTTGTATGGCACAACAGGAAATGACAGGATCTTCTGTCTCAACACGATCAAGGGGAGTGATGTGCAGGAACGCGGCTGTGGACTGATTGCTGCAGCAGACACGCTTTTATATATGATGATTGGCGAGATAGATGAGGATACAACAGTTAAGTTTACATCGTCCATTATTACAGTAGATATCAAGGACAGCTATCAAAATATAGATTTTGAGACATACATTGACTATGTGACGGGAGTATCTGATTATTTTTGGGTCAGCTCCTATGGAATTCCTGCAATATTGTCTAATAGCACATTTCTTGATGGGTCATTGTCCGATGGCATCATAGCTGTGGGTAGTGTTTTGGGTCAAAGCTACGAAACTGAATGGCCATATTGGAGTACAGATGCGGATGCTAATTTGGAATTAATACGTGGAAGGCTTCTGAAAGACATTCCTGTTATCTTCTCATATAAAGATGGATTTAAAAAACCAGAAGATGCGGAAGAAATAACGATCTATGAACTGGAAGAGATGGTATATACTGAATTTGATACGATAAATGGTCATTATATGACGATTACAGGCATCATAGAATATAGTGAAGATGTTAAGGATTTGGTTGGTCATAAGACGATGTTAAGGATATCTAGCTGGGGATTGGAACTATATGTAGATTACGACTGGTACGCAGAACATTTGGGAATATTAACAAATTGGTTGTATATAGAGAAATATTAATTGGCATTTCATTTATTGGGGAAGGGGAGAAAACGATGGCGGATGTGTCGGTTCAAATCGTTTATCTTATCATTGGCAGGATTATACAGCTTGGTGTATGGTTGGTATTGTGCCTTGGCATTACGGCAGTTGCGGCTGTTCTTCAGTGGATCAGTAAAAAAAAGCTGATCCACTGGGTAATCAGAATAGCTGTGGCTGCAACAGCATGTATTATAATATGGATGTTGGTGGATGATTTAATTGCTATTATCAAGTATGGGTCTATGTGGTTTGGCATATGGCTGGCATTGTGTTTTGCCGTTACGGCCGTTACGGTCGTTGTTCAGCTGATCAACAAAAAGCTTCGTAAAAAGAAGCCGATCCACTGGGGGATAAAATTAGCTGGATATGCGGCATTTTATGCCATATCATTATTTGCCATCATGAAACTTCTTGGGTCGTATCCCGGCAATTGGATTTCGATAGATAAGGAATATCGTGAACTTATGTATGAACTGTATAATCAGGAGTTGAATTGCTATGGATATGAATCTATACGTGAAGGTTCCAATGGAGAAATCGTAATTACTTTTAAAGAAAATTCACATATTTCGGATCAAAATTTGGAAACAACGATGATGCAAAGAGATTATATAGCGCTTAAAACGGCAACTGAAGAATTTATGGAAGTGAATGAAAATTTTCAGGGAAAAAGAATAAACATTGCTTTTCGTCTTAGTTCTGGAAGGACGTTATGTAATATTTATAATTTTGACCCCCGGACGGGAGAGATGGGAACAGATGCGCCTTGTTGGTTTGCTACGGGCATTATATATGCAAATAATTGTACAGAGTTAGCGGAATTTTATTATGATTTCTTCGGAATTAGCGCTGGAGTCAGAACTATGGATGATATGCAGGAACTTGCAAATTTACGTAACCTTACTTGTCTTCAATTATATGTTGGTGGTGCGGTTAGAGAGGATAAGGAATTAGAAAAGCAATATTTAGAGGAACTGAATACATTATTACCGGACTGTGAAATTCATCTAAATGAATATTGAAGCTCGTTCCGTTTGGGAGAAATTTTCTGATTTAGTACAGAAATATTTCCCTTTGCTTTGCCAGATACATGTGATTTATCATTATGCAATTTCTATGTATGTAGGAATGAATGGATTGTAGGCAGAACCAAAGAAGCCCCAGAAATGAGATATATTTTGGATGCCATATGAGGGGACATTAATGGATGGTATCATAAATGCGGGACATGCTTTGGGATATCATTATAACTTGAGAACTACTAATTGGCATTTCATTTATTGTGGAAGGGGGAGAAGACGATGTCGGTGTCGGATGTGTTGGGTGAAATCGTTTTTCTTATGATTGGCAGGAGTATACAGCTTTGCGTATGGCTGACATTGTGTCTTGGCATTACGGCAGTTGCGGCTGTTCTTCAGTGGATCAGTAAAAAAAAGCTGATCCACTGGGTAATCAGAATAGCTGTGGCTGCAACAGCATGTATTATAATATGGATGTTGGTGGATGATTTAATTGCTATTATCAAGTATGGGTCTATGTGGTTTGGCATATGGCTGGCGTTGTGCTTTGCCGTTACGGCCGTTACGGTCATTGTTCAGATAATCAACAAAAAGCTTCGTAAAAAGGAGCCGATTCATTGGGCAATAAAATTAGGAGGGTATGCGGTATTTTATACCATATCATATTTTGCCATCATGAAGCTTTTGGGATCGTATCCCGGTAACTGGATTTCGATAGATAAGGAATACCGTGAACTTATGTATGAACTGTATAATCAGGAGCTGGCTTGCTATGAATATGAATCTATACGTGAAGGTTCCAATGGAGAAATCGTAATTACTTTTAAAAAAAATTCACATATTTCGGATCAAATTTTGGAAACAACAAGCGAACAAAGAGATTATATAACGCTTAAAACGGCAGCTGAGGAATATTTGGAGGAGAGTGAAAGTTTTCAGGGAAGAAGGATAAACATTGTTTTTAAGTATAGTTATGGAGAGCCGTTATGTAATATTTATAATTTTGATCCCCGGACGGGAGAGATGGGAACAGATGCGCCTTGTTGGTTTGTTACGGGCATTATTTATGCAAACAACTGTACGGAGTTAGCGGAATTTTATCATGATTTTTCCGAAATTAGCGTTTGGGTCAGAACTATGGATGACATGCAGGAACTTGCAAACCTAAGTAACCTTACTTGCCTTCATTTATATGTTAGCGGTGAGGTTAAAGGGAATAAAGAGTTAGAAAAGCAATATTTAGAGGAACTGAATACATTATTACCGGACTGTGAAATTCATCTAAATGATTTTTGAAATTCATCCCGCTTGGGAGAAATTTTCTAACTTATTACAGAAATAAAAGATATTATTAGGAAGAATCGGGCAGGGAGAAAATTTTCCTGCCCGATTGCGTATAGGGAAACGCTGATGAAATCAGGGTTTCCTTAGTTAATATGTACAGTATCGGTCATTCCGGAGTAACGGCGGCTTTCTTTAGGGAAACCTCGATAGCTTCCAGCAAGATTTCTGTCGTGTATCTGTTATCCTCCAGATAGGTAATGCCGTTCAACGACTGCTTTTGAAGTATCTGATTGGCAATATCATTCAGGGACGGCTCGATCAGAGGATACATGGTGGTAATAGCATCATCAAGATTGACAATGCTGATGCTGTTAATATTGTTTTCATCTACGACGACAGCGATATCAACGGTCTGGTCTTTTAAGATCAGGGATGTTGTATAGACGCCGGGTACATAAGATACTTCGCCCTCGTTGATGGGTTCTCCGGTGTCCTTGCCCGGCAGGAACATAATCAGAAGAAGGACAATAAACAATATTCCCAGCAGGATAAACAGCCCGGTATAAATGATCTCTTTAGAACGAAGGACAACGATTTTTGTTTTTGCACTCATAGGAATCTCCTGTAGGATGGATTGTTTGCTTTTTATAAATTATGACAGGATAGGGTGGGATATGACTAAAATCATAAAGGCTGCTGCATTGACAATACTATGCCCAAACTGATAAAATAGTAGCCGCAGAGGAAAAACAAGCGGCTGCGAAGCAGACATTTGTTTTTCCTGCGGCTGCTAACGAGCAAACGTCCGATGAAATCGGACAAAGAGCGCGTCAGCGCGGGTTTGCGAGTTTAAATAATATAAAATTTAAAAAGGGTTATTTTATATGAAATTCGTGAAGATGCAAGGCTGTGGCAATGATTATATTTATGTGGACGGAAGTAAGGAGACGGTTGAGCATAAACCTGATGTTGTAAGAAAGTTAAGTGACAGACATTTCGGGATCGGCGGAGACGGCGTGATCTTTATTAATCCTTCCAAGACCGCAGATTTTGAGATGGAGATGTACAATGCCGACGGAAGCCGTTCGGAGATGTGCGGCAACGGCATCCGCTGCGTGGCAAAATATGTGTATGATTATGGGCTGACGGAGAAAACGGAGCTTGCGATAGAAAGCGCCGGTAAGGTTAAGTATATCACCTTGTACATCAAAGATGGCAAAGTCGATCAGGTGAAAGTAAATATGGGCGCACCGGAGTTGCAAAAAGAGATGATTCCTGTGGAAATGTCATCCGAGACAGAGAGTGTGATCGGCTGCCCGATCTGTATAGATGATGAGGAATACCGCATGACCTGCGTTTCCATGGGAAATCCCCATGCAGTTGTTTTTATGGATGAGATTCAGAAAAATAATTCTATGGGGGATACCGCCAAACAGGTAGATTTAAGGAATTTTGAGATTGAAAAGATAGGTCCGAAGTTTGAGCATCATCCCTGTTTCCCCAACCGCACCAATACGGAATTTGTGGAGGTGATCGACCGCCATACGGTGGATATGAGAGTCTGGGAACGGGGGACCGGCGAAACGCTTGCCTGCGGAACGGGTTGCTGCGCTGTAGTTGTGGCATGTGTATTAAACGGCAGGACAGAGGAGGATGTTACGGTTCGTCTGCTGGGCGGAGAATTGCAGATCCATTGGGACAGAACGGAAAACTGCGTTTATATGACCGGCCCGGCGAGAGTGGTTTTTGAAGGCGAGGTTGAAATTTAGGAAAAAATATGGAAGAAAAGCAGAAAGTAAAAAGAAGATATAAAGAAAGTAAGAAGTAAAGTAGAAGAAAAGTAGAAGGAAATACAGGAGGAAATACAAATGTTTCAGGTAAATGAAAATTATCTGAAACTGCCGGGAAGCTATCTTTTTTCGACAGTTGCAAGAAAACAGAAAGAATATCTGGAAGCGCATCCGGATAAGAGCGTGATCCGTCTAAGCATCGGAGATGTGACCCAGCCGCTGGCGCCGGCGATCATCGACGCAATGCACCGGGCGGTTGATGAGATGGCGGATGCAGCCACGTTTCGCGGTTATGCGCCCGATCTGGGATATGAGTTTTTGAGAAATGCCATCGTGGAGAACGATTACAAAGCAAGAGGATGTCAGATCGAGGCGGATGAGATCTTTGTTTCCGACGGAGCGAAAAGTGATTCCGGCAATATTCAGGAGATTTTTGCGCAGGATAGTAAGATCGCAGTCTGCGATCCCGTATATCCGGTATATGTGGATACAAATGTCATGGCGGGCAGGACAGGCAGTTATGATACGACAACAGAGATATGGAGCAATGTGATTTATATGCCTTGTACGGAGGAAAATGGATTTGCCCCCATGCTTCCTAAGGAGACGCCTGATCTGATCTATCTTTGTTTCCCCAATAACCCCACCGGTTCCACGATCACAAAGCCGCAGCTTCAGGAGTGGGTGGATTATGCAAATAAGATCGGCGCAGTCATCATTTATGATGCTGCTTATGAAGCTTATATTACAGAAGCGGATGTTCCCCACAGCATCTATGAATGTGAAGGGGCAAGGACCTGTGCGATCGAGCTCCATTCCTTTTCTAAGAATGCAGGATTTACCGGTGTGCGTCTAGGATATACTGTGATTCCCAAAGATTTGAAATGCGGTGATGTTGCGCTTCATTCTCTCTGGGCAAGGCGGCATGGCACGAAATATAATGGTGCGCCATATATTGTCCAGCGTGCCGGAGAGGCGGTTTATTCTGCGGAAGGAAAAGCGCAGTTAAAAGAACAGGTAGCCTATTATATGAAGAATGCGGCCTATATCTTAAATGGCTTAAAGGAAGCCGGTTATGAGGCGTCAGGTGGTGTGAATGCACCATACATCTGGTTAAAAACACCGGACAATATGACAAGCTGGGAATTTTTTGACCATCTTCTGGAGCGTGCAAATGTGGTCGGCACGCCGGGTTCCGGATTCGGACCCAGTGGCGAGCATTACTTCAGGCTGACGGCATTTGGCAGCTATGAGAACACGGTGGAAGCAATAGCAAGAATCAAAGCCATGTGATTTAAAACATGGTGATAAAATAGTTAATTGCCAAACTACTTACTGTTTTGTAAAGTATTTATTTAAAAGATTTGTTCAGGAGGTTTACATAACTCGAAGTTTGCATATCTATGATCCAAAAATGATTGCATTTATGCTGTTTTTGGATCATAGATATGCAAACAAAAAGTTATGTAAGCCGGACAAAATGATTTCGTAATTTTTAATTTAATATTTAATAAAGAATAAGGAAGGAGTGTAAAATTCATATGGGAAAGACAGCAGTAATGTTAGCGGATGGATTTGAGGAAATAGAGGGCTTGACAGTCGTAGATATTTTGCGCCGGGGCGGCGTTGAAACTGTCATGGTTTCTATCATGGGAAGGCTTGCAGTAGTCGGCTCCCACAATATAGAGGTTAAGTCGGATATCCTTTTAGAGGAACTGGATTTTGCAGAAGTGGATATGATCGTTCTTCCCGGAGGATTGAAGGGGAAGGAAAATCTGGAAAACTGTGTTCCCCTGATGGAGAAGGTGGACGAATTCCATGCAAAAGGGAAATATGTGGCAGCGATCTGTGCTGCGCCGACGATCCTGGGTCATCGGGGTATTTTGCAGGGAAGAAAGGCAGGATGCTATGGCGGCATGGAAGACCAGCTGACAGGTGCCAAGGTTTCGTATGATAAAGTATCTGTAGATGGGCATGTGATCACCTCCAGAGGCATGGGAACTTCCATAGCATTTGCGCTGAGGCTGCTGGCGCTCCTGACGGATGAAAAAAGCGCAGATGAAATGGCTGCGAAGGTCATGTATACGGATACCTGGAAATAGATCCAGACCCACTGCAGGTTAATGAAAGGAACATGTTTATACAATGAAAGCATTGTTCAAATATTTTAAAGGATATGGTAAAGAATGTATATTGGGGCCTCTGTTTAAATTACTGGAGGCTTCTTTTGAACTTCTGATACCGCTTGTTGTGGTGCAGATCATTGATGTGGGCATCGCAGAAGGGGACAAGGCTTATATTGTAAAAATGTGCCTGATCATGGTAGCGCTGGGCATTATCGGACTGGTATGTTCACTGACGGCGCAGTTCTTTTCGGCGAAGGCGGCGGTAGGCTTTTCGGCAAGGGTAAAGCAGGCATTGTTCCATCATATTCAGGGATTGTCTTATTCGGAGATCGATACGATCGGGACGTCTACGATGGTCACCCGTATGACCAGCGATATTAATCAGCTGCAGTCCGGTGTGAATCTGACGCTCCGTTTGTTTTTGCGATCTCCTTTTATCGTTTTTGGTGCGATGATCATGGCATTTACTATCAATGTCAAGGCGGCGATCGTGTTTGTGGTAGTGATCCCCTTGCTGTCCGTTGTGGTGTATGGCATCATGCTTTTGACGATACCGATGTATCGAAAGGTACAGAATGCACTGGATCAGGTTCTGTCCAGAACGAGGGCGAATCTGACCGGCGTCAGGGTGATCCGGGCTTTTTCCAAGGAAGAAGAGGAGATCAGCCGTTTTGAGAAAGCCAATCATGAGCTGGTGGGGATACAGACGGCGGTGGGAAGTATCTCTGCATTGATGAATCCGCTGACCTTTGCCATCATCAATGTCGGCATTATCTGGCTGGTGTACCGTGGGGCGGTTCAGGTGGATCAGGGTATCATCACACAAGGTGAGGTGGTTGCCCTTGTCAATTATATGTCACAGATACTGATCGAACTGATCAAACTGGCAAACCTGATCATTACTGTGACGAAGGCAGTAGCATGTGCGGGAAGAATCTCAGGGGTGCTGCAGATACAGTCTTCTATGGAGGAGGGCGCTTATGATGACAAAGGTGTTTCGGATGCTTTTGCCGTAGAATTTTCCGATGTATCGATCCGTTATCGTAACGCGTCGGAGGAATCGTTACAGGGTATCCATTTGAAGGTTCCGAAGGGGTCAGTAGTCGGTATCATAGGCGGCACCGGCTCCGGTAAGACGACGCTTGTCAATTTGATCCCCAGGTTTTATGACGTTACAAAAGGGACGGTACGTGTAGACGGCGTGGATGTAAAAGAGTACCGTTATCATGCGCTTCGGGATAAGATCGGCATCGTGCCGCAGAAATCCGTGCTTTTTACCGGTACGATCCGCAGCAATATGCAGTGGGGCAAAAAAGATGCCACGGATGAGGAGATCATGAAGGCGTTGGAAATTGCGCAGGCGAAGGAATTTGTCTTGCAGAAGGATGGCGTTCTGGACGCGGAAGTGGCGCAGGGAGGAAAGAATTTCTCCGGCGGGCAGAGACAGCGTCTGGCGATTGCAAGAGCGTTGGTAAAGCGACCAAAGATCCTGATCTTAGACGACAGTGCGTCGGCGCTGGATTATGCAACAGATGCGGCGCTGCGTAAGGCGATCCGGGAGATGGAAGATCCGCCCACGTTATTTATCGTGTCCCAACGGACTGCTTCCATGATGCATGCCGATCAGATCCTTGTTCTGGAGGATGGAGAAGCGGCAGGACTTGGAACTCATGAGGAGCTTTTAAAGACGTGCGAGGTCTATAAGGAGATCTACGACTCCCAGTTTAAGAAAGAGGCGAAGGGAGGCGAGGCAAATGCGTAACCGTGATATCATCAAAAAAGTCCTGCATTATATCAGCAGATATTGGGGACTGCTCATTCTTTCGCTGGTTATGGCGGCGGTTTCCGCGCTTCTGGCATTGGTTTTGCCGATCCTGACCGGTGATGCCATAGATATGATCGTGGCAAAAGGTCAGGTCGATTTTGACGGTCTTTCTAAGATCATCAACAGGATGCTGACCGTGATCGGCGTGACGATCATAGCGCAGTATATCATGAATACATGCAACAATAAGATTACCTTTGATGTAGTAAGGGATATCCGGAGGGAGGCATTTGATAAGATAGAGAGGCTTCCTCTTTCCTATATCGACGCACATCCCGCAGGCGAGATCGTCAGCCGTGTGATCGCGGATGTAGATCAATTTGCGGATGGTCTGCTGATGGGATTTACACAGCTTTTTACCGGTGTGCTTACCATCATCGGAACATTGGTTTTGATGTTTCGTATTAATGTTCAGGTGACGCTGATCGTCGTCCTGATTACGCCGGTATCCTTATTTGTGGCCGCGTTTATTGCGAAAAAGACATATGATATGTTCCGCCTGCAGTCGGAAACAAGGGCGGAGCAGACTACCTTAATTGATGAAATGATTGGTAACGAGAAGGTATTGCAGGCATTTTCCTATGAGGACGATGCCATGGAGCAGTTTGACGAGATCAACGGACGGCTGCAGAAAGCGTCCCTTCGGGCGATTTTCTTCTCCTCCACAACCAATCCTTCTACCAGATTTGTCAATTCCCTGGTATATACCGGGGTGGCGCTGGCAGGTTCCATGACGGTCATTGCCACAGGCGGCGCGTTGACAGTGGGGCAGTTATCCTGTCTGTTAAGCTATGCAAATCAATATACGAAGCCGTTTAACGAGATCTCCGGCGTGATCACGGAACTTCAAAATGCCATCGCCTGTGCAGGACGTATCTTTGAGTTGATCGAAGAAGACCCGCAGATTCCGGAAGCCGAGAATGCGGTGACGCTTCATGATGTCAGGGGCAGTCTTAAGCTGGAGCATGTGGGATTTTCTTATGTGCCGGAACGCAGTCTGATCGAAGACCTGAATCTTACCGTAAAGCCCGGACAGCGTATTGCGATCGTTGGACCTACAGGATGCGGAAAGACGACGCTGATCAATCTTCTGATGCGTTTTTATGATGTGAATGAGGGAAGCATTGCGGTGGATGGAACGGATATCCGTGAGATGACCAGAAAGAGTCTTCGGACTTCTTTTGGTATGGTATTACAGGAAACGTGGCTGATGAACGGTACCATCCGGGACAATATCATCATGGGAAAACCGGACGCTACAGAAGAAGAGATCGTGGCAGCAGCCAAGGCTTCTCACGCACACAGCTTTATCCGTCGGTTGGAGCATGGCTATGATACCGTGATTGGAGAAAACGAGGGCACTTTGTCACAGGGGCAGAAACAGTTGATCTGTATCACAAGGGTGATGCTTGCACTGCCGCCGATGTTGATTTTAGACGAGGCGACAAGTTCCATTGATACCAGAACAGAGATCAAGATTCAGAATGCATTTGCCAGAATGATGCAGGGCAGGACCAGCTTTATCGTGGCGCACCGGCTTTCAACGATCCGTGAGGCGGACATTATTCTGGTCATGCGCGACGGACATATTGTAGAGCAGGGTAACCATGAAAGCCTGCTGGAGCAGGATGGTTTTTATGCGAAGCTGTATAACAGCCAGTTTGAAACTTAATTTTGCATACTCTCGTTGTGCAACACAGACATATGTATGAAATATAGTGGGAGGTAATAGTATGAAGGAGAAGTTAAAAGAGTGGCTCTGGGTCATCATTCCGGCAGCAGTAGTGCTGCTTGTATGCGGCGTCCTGCTTTATGGCATGTTTGCTAAAAGGCAGACGGTTACAACTTCAGGAGATCCGGAAGTTTCTGACGGTGACGGAACGCATACGGGAGGAGACGCCGGAGGAAATACGGCGGCTGATCTTCAGAATGGTACGGAAGGTTCCCAGAGTGCGACAGGAGGTAGCGTAATCACGGGCACTTCTATTCTTAATACCGGCAATCTGACGGAATACGGCAATGGATATGAAGGCATTCCGGGAACCGGTAATTATAATTATGGAGAAGCCTTGCAGAAATCCATTCTTTTCTATGAATTACAGCGTTCTGGTGACCTCCCTGAGGAAGTCAGGTGTAACTGGCGCGGCGATTCCGGTCTTGGAGACGGCAGTGACGTCTCTCTGGATCTGACAGGCGGCTGGTATGATGCCGGGGATCATGTGAAGTTCAATCTTCCCATGGCTTATACATCTGCGATGCTGGCATGGTCGGTCTATGAGGACCGTGCCGCATATGAGGAAAGCGGACAGATCGGGTATATGCTGGATAATCTCAGATGGGTAGATGATTATCTGATGCGATGCCATACGGAGGATTATGTTTATTATTATCAGGTGGGAGACGGCGGTGCGGATCATTCCTGGTGGGGACCGGCGGAGGTTATGCAGATGGCGAGACCTGCTTATAAGGTAACGATGGATCAGCCGGGCTCAACCGTGGTTGGCGAGGCAGCGGCAGCGCTGGCGGCAGGCAGTATTGTATTTCAGGATGTGGATGCAGCATATAGTGCGGAGTGTCTGGCGCATGCCAGGACCTTATTTGATTTTGCAGAGCAGACGAAAAGCGATGCCGGTTATACGGCGGCACAGGGATTTTATTCTTCTAACAGCGGTTTCTATGATGAGCTTTCCTGGGCGGCAGTCTGGCTTTATCTGGCAACGGAAGAAAACGCATATCTGGATAAGGCGAAGGAGTATTACGGGCAGGCGGTTCAGGATTATGTATGGGCGCAGTGCTGGGATGATGTGCATTATGGAGCGGCGCTTCTTCTTGCAAGGATTACAGGAGAGAATACTTATAAGGACGCGATCGAAACACATCTGGATTACTGGACCACGGGAACGTCGGGAGGCGAGCGGATCACCTATACCCCGCAGGGACTGGCATGGCTGGATACTTGGGGATCTTTAAGATATGCCACGACGACGGCATTTCTGGCATCTGTTTACAGTGAGTGGGACGGTTGTTCTGCTAATAAATCGCAGATCTATTGGGATTTCGCTGTGTCACAGGCGGATTATGCGCTGGGATCTACAGGAAGGTCTTTTCAGATCGGATTTGGGGAAAATTACCCGCAAAACCCCCATCATAGAACGGCACAGGGCTCTTACTGCAATAATATGAATGAACCCGCGGAAGCAAGGCATACATTGTATGGCGCCCTGGTGGGAGGACCGGATGCAGGGGACAATTATACCGATGAGGTATCCAATTATACCACCAATGAGGTGGCATGTGACTATAATGCAGGATTTACCGGACTGCTGGCAAATCTGTATTCGGTTTATCATGGAGAGACACTGGTGGATTTTGGCGCTGTGGAGGAGATTACGGTGCCGGAATTTTATGCGGAGACCGGTATCAATGTTGAGGGCAACGATTTTGTAGAGATCAAGGCTTATATTTATAATGTGTCGGCATGGCCGGCAAGGATTCCGGAAAATCTGGAATACCGCTATTTTGTTGATTTGTCAGAATGTTATGCCGCAGGAGGCACGGCGGCGGATATTGAGATCACCACCAATTATATGCAGGCGGGCAGCGCAGCGGGGCTTAAAGTATGGGATGAAGAGAATCATATCTATTATTTATCTGTTGATTTTTCCGATGCGCTGATTTATCCGGGCGGACAGGAGAATTATAAGAAAGAGATCCAGATCAGGATGAGAAATCCTTTGGGAACGTGGGATAATTCCAATGATCCTTCCTTTGCCGGATTATCGGCCGGCGGCGTTACCATGAGCAACGCGGTGGCATTGTATGAGAACGGCATACTGATCTTCGGTTCGGAACCCGCATCCGGGACAAATGCGGGGCAGTCGGTGACCGTGGGAGGAAACGGTCAGGCGACAGCAGGGCAGAATACCCAACAGGGAGGTACGGCGGTACAGGGAGGTACGGCGGAAGGTGATGGGATCAAACTGGGCATTTCCTATTCCAATACCCAGGGCAGTTCGTCAAGTATTGCCGGAACCCTGACGCTGACAAATACAGGCAGCAGCGCCATCGATCTGGCGAATCTGGAGATTGATTATTACTTTACGAAGGACGGGGCTTCCTCCATGAATTTTTCCTGTTATCATGCGGCAATCAACGGAAGCGGCGGATATCAGGCGGTCAGCGGAGTCAGCGGCGGCTTTCAGGCTGCGGATGGAGAAGATACGGATACCTGCTGTACGATCTCAGTTTCAAATGCACCGAAGTTATCTGGCGGAGATACATTATCCATCGATTTCTGTATCAATCCATCAGACTGGTCCAATTTGAATACGGCGAACGATTATTCGGCAAAGGATGTATCGCATATTGTGGTACGGGATGGCAGCAAGGTACTGTTTGGGGATGCGCCGGAATGAGAACGGCAGTCCATGTCTGCGGCACGGGCACAAATTAGGATGGAGGAAATCAGGAATTGGCAGAACAAAGGAAATGGCACTTAAAGCCGGAAGTAAAGGGGATTTTGATCTTTGTCCTTGTAATTTTCAGTCTTATGACCGCAGTTACTATATATCATTTAAAGACAGTATTTATATTTGAAGATGATCTGGCGGAACCGGTTGTGACCATCGACGGAACAGTGGTTACCCTGAAGGAGATCTCCTATTATATCATGGAGGTGGAGAATACCGGCGATGAGTTTGCCAGAGTCTACAATCCGGACAATCCCATAGAATACTGGAGTTTGTTCATGAACGAGGAGACCAGTGCCGGATATGTCAGCGATCTTGCCAGAACGGCGGCGTTGGATTACTGCATCAGGGACAATATTTATTATCTGGAAGCAGTCAGAGCCGGGGTGGAGCTGACCGACGAGGAACAGGAGAGCGTGCGGACGGATGCGGAAGATTATTATGCGCAGATGACGGAGCGGCAGAGGAAGGTTACGCAGCTGGTAACGGAAGATTTAGAATTAATTATCGAAAAAGTAACACTGACGCAGAAATATATGATACAATTATCATTGCAGGAGGATGCGTCCGTACTGGAGGCAGTTGCGCTTCACTATGATGTGGGCGGAGACTATTATGAAAGTCTGAAAGATTCCTATGCGATCAAAGTGAATGAGAAGATCTGGGATCAGGTGCATCCCGGTCATATAACGATAAATTAAGAGGAGTGTGAACAGGCACGATGAATACGGAAAAATTTCTGGAGCAGTTTAAACAGGGAACGGCATACAATGCCCACAACTATTATGGCGCCCATGTGGAGAAAAAAGGCGTGGTATTTCGTACCTACGCTCCAAGAGCGGATCATGTGAATATCTTCGGCGAGTTCAATAACTGGCAGGAGGAACCGATGGAACGGCAGGAAGACGGGACGTTTACCTTCCTGTCTAAAGAGGCAAAACCGGGCATGATGTATAAGTACGTAGTCTATGGATGGAATGGTTATCGTATGGAGCATAGCGATCCTTACGGCTATGGCGTGGAACTTCGTCCGGGAAGCGCTTCGATCATTGTGGAGTTAAATGGTTTTGAATATACGGACCAGAAGTGGGTGGAGGAGAGAACTTTAAATTACGATCGGCCGCTTTCCATCTATGAGGTACATCTGGGATCATGGAAGAAGAATCCGAAGGAGGAGCATGGCTGGTATTCCTATCGGGAGCTGGCAAAGCCGTTGATTGCTTACGTGAAAAAGAGTGGTTATACCCATATCGAGGTGATGCCGCTGACGGAATATCCATATGACGGTTCCTGGGGGTATCAGGTGACTGGTTTTTTTGCACCGACGTCCCGATACGGTACAAATAAGGATCTGAAATATCTGATCAATGAATGCCACAAAGCAGGAATCGGCGTTATTATGGATTTTGTTCCGGTGCATTTTGCAATCGATGATTTTGGACTGAAAAATTTTGATTCCACGGCATTATATGAATATTACCAGGGCGGAGACAGTCAGTGGGGAAGCTGTATGTTTAACCACAACAGGAAGGAAGTCTGCAGCTTTTTGATCTCGGCGGCGCATTACTGGCTGGAGGAATATCATTTTGACGGTCTGCGGATCGATGCGGTAAGCAATCTGATCTATGTCAATGGTTCGCAGGATCAGGGGGAAAATAAAGCGGGACAGGAGTTCATCCGCAACTTAAATACCATTATCAGAAAACTTCATCCGACGGCAATGTTATTTGCGGAGGATTCCTCGCCCTGGCAGGGCGGCGTTACCAAGCCGGTCAAGGAAGGCGGTCTGGGATTTGATTATAAATGGAATATGGGCTGGATGTATGATACCCTGTATTTCTTAGGGCTGCCAGCAGAACAGCGGTTGGAACAGTATCATAAGATGACATTTTCCATGTGGTATTTTTACAATGAGAGATTTCTTCTCTCCTTATCCCACGACGAGGTGGTCAATGGTGCAAAGACGCTCCTTGAGAAGATTCCGGGAGAGGATTCGGAAAAATTTGCCCAGCTGAGAACTTATTATCTGTATATGTATATTCATCCAGGGAAGAAGCTGAATTTTATGGGCAATGAACTGGGCGAACGGATTGAATGGAATGAAGGAAGGGGTCTTTCCTGGGAACTCTTGGAGGAGACGGCGCATAAGGCTTTTTATGATTATCTGTGTGCCTTGCAAAAATTATATGCTTCTAAAGATGCTTTTTTTGCAGGGGAGTTTGAAGTCAATCAGTTCCAGTGGTTATACTGTATGCAGGAAAGGGAACCGGTTTATGTGATGATGAGAACCGGGTCCAAGGAAACTTATGTTGCGGCGCTGAATTTTTCCAATCATGCAGTAGAGGACTTTGAATTGGTACTGGATAAAAAACAGACATGGAGGCTGGTATTGGACAGCGGTTGGAAGAAGTATGGAGGAGACCGGTTGGAAAGCAAAGAAGAATTAAAGACAGTGGAGCGTATCAGAAAGTCTGAGGAGCCGGAGGACGCTGAAGATGAGGCATTGCGGAAACAGGCGGCAGACGAGGCAGAATCGACGGGAAAAGCAAAGAAAGCGGTAAAACAGGTGAAGGAACATGTATTAAAGATTTCCCTGCCATCTTATAGCGGAAAGCTTTACCAGATAGTATAGATGATTAAATGAAACAGTACGAGGTGGATTATGGATTTTGAGCAAATACCAGTAGGAGCAAAGATTACAATGAATATCTCCAATGATGGGGAGATGCAGGCAAAATTTATTTCCAGAGCGATCAAAAATACCGGAACCGGAATTCTGGTTCTTCCGTTCATGCATAAGGGAAGGCGTGTGAATTTTAATGGAAGGAATATCCATATTCATATGGATGTGCAGTTAAAAACCGGAGAAACATTTACCTTTAAGGGCTGTCAGATCATGTCGGTCAGAAAGGACGGTCTGATTTTTCATAAAGTCGTCAGTAGTATGACCAAGGGGATCGAGAACCGGAGAGGTGAACATCGGTGTTATGTCGGGGAAACGTCTTATTTTATCATAGAGGGTCTGCCGGATCAGATTACAGCGGTATTAAAGGATGTCAGCAATTCCGGTTTTGGATTTATCATAGACCGTAAGAAAAATATTGAGTTGATGCCCGGCGTCATGGTGACATGTTCCTTCAAGAACCATCAAGGTAGATATATCCAGATGCAGGGAAAGATCATCCGCAGGGAAAAGATGAATCGTCATACTCTATATGGCTGCCGCTGTGCGGAATCAAATGCAGAAGTGGAAGAATTTGTGAAACAGATCGAAGAAAAGACACTGATCATCAATGATAGTCTGGTACAGATGGGATAGGTTGAAAAATAATATGTTTTCATATATACTATAGGGAAACATGGCTGGTTCGTAAGATATCTCGGTTTGGAATCTGGAAAAGAGATCCGGACAGACAGAATGAAAGGAGCGCATATGGAATTTAAAGAGAGAAAAAGATGGCTGTTTTTTGGACTTCCTTTTACCTTTACGACCTATACGGTGACAGAGGAAATGGTAACGATTGATTCGGGATTTTTAAAACGGATAGAAAATGATTGTTATATGTATAAAGTGGTCGATACAAAACTGGAGGCATCTTTGGCGGAAAGAATGTTCCGTCTTGGAACGGTCGTTTGCTTTACTGGCGATACGACGCATCCGACGATGAAGCTGGAGCATATCAAAAATGCCAGAGCAATCAAGGATTTTATACTGCAGGCTTCCGAAGAGGCGCGGATGAAACGGCGTACTTTAAGTACGCTGGATATCGGTTCCGGTAATATTGCTGATGTTGACGATATCTGAATCTTAAGTATAAAATGGCAGGACAAACAAGCGATAATGCTTTTTGATCTTGCTGTTTTATTTTTAGTATGCATTATATGAGGACTGTACTAATTGTTGAAAGTCGAGGATGACAGGATGGAAGAAGGGAAAAAACAGGTTGTAGTTGGTTATTATATGTCGCCGGATGGACAGGTGATCCCATTGATGGCGGATGCAAAATATTATCCTAATGGGGTGCCGGAAAGTCCCCTGTTGACACCGCAGCCGGTGCAGCAGAATTCTTTGCCACCGGTGCAGCCAAATCCCTTGCCGCCGGTGCAGCCAAATCCCTTGCCAGTGGCATCCGTGCCCGTTGTTACACCGCCGGTGCCTTCCGTCAGTTCTGTGATTCCATCGCCGCCATCTAATACGAAAAAACAGGAAAAGAGTCTGGAAAACGTAGTCGGCAGGAATCTGATGGGAATCCTTGCCTCCATCCTGATTTTTATCGGGATGATCCTTTTTGCAACGGTTGCGTATGAATCTTTTGGAAAAGCTGCGAGAGTGTGTTCCATCTATGCAGTCAGTGGCGTTTTATTGATTGTTGGACTGGTCGGCATGCGTAAGAACCGTAATGCATTTTATCTGTCGCTGGCGGGCTGCGGCGTAGGCGCAGTCTATATTTCCCTATTTCTGACATATGGGTATTTTGAGTTGATCAGTGGGATTGCCTTATATATATTACTGGCGTTATGGTCGGTGGTTGTATTCTATCTAGGTGGGAAAGGTTCGCTTTTGTTTAAGACGATTGGACAAAGCGGCGTCTTGATATCCGCCTTTTATGGAACGATCATGCAATTAATGGAGATGAAGGGACCGGCATTAGTATCCTTTACGCTGGTGCTTATGTTTTATTATATCGCAGTTACCGTCTTTTATCTGCTGATGGATCACACAAATGGCTACAAGGCGAATCTTCCGTTCCTGATCATGGATTTTATCGGAGCAGTCATATTGGCGGTTGCAGCGGGCAATATCCGAGGGGAGATACAACTGTCGCTAAAGATCGTTTTAACATGCGATATCCTTGCCTATACATTATTTTTACTGTTCCTGTACCGGAAGAGAATCATGAAACAAGAAATGACGGCGAATTCTTCCCTGGGTTGGGCTATTTTGGTTTTTGTTCAATCGGTATTTGCCATATGGACGATTGCAACGATGATTCCGGGTAGGATTCAGATGCAGGATTGTCGTTGGATCGGTGGATGCATTGCGATGCTGCAATTTGGAATGCTCTGGCTGCTGACAGAGTATAAGGCGCGAAGGGATGCGTACAGGGTAGCTTCTTTTGTGATCATATATTTGTTCCTCTGGTGCATCAGCGGTTCTTTCGGAATCCTTTCAACATTGCTGGGAATCGGAATGTTTGCGGTTCCATTCCTGACTGTGGGATTTTTCAAAAAGGATAAGCTGTATTTTGCTTTTGGGTGTGTAAGCAGTTTTCTCTATGTCTTATTTTTTGATGAGGGTGGATATGAGGCGGTATCGGCATACAATCTGTTTGCCATCTTATTTGTCCTGCTGATCCTGCTCTTTCTGCTATACGGCGACCGGATCTATCATGCGGCATTTAAATTGCTTGCCTATGCCATGCTGCAGATCTTCCTTTTCCGGGTGGTCGATGCCCTCACAGAATATACGGTATTGCCGAGGTCAATATGGATCAATATCATTTATCTTGTCAGCGCGGTCCTTTGTATTGCGGCGACACACAGTCCGTTCTGCAATGACTGGCTGGGACATAATCAAAAGGAAAAAAATACACAGATCGCGTTAGGCGTCCTAAATATCATTTTGATGTTATGGAGCTGCCTGGTGCTGAATCTGAATAATGGTGAATTATTCCATATTCTTACTCTTCTGGCATTTCTGGCGTTATGTTGTCAGAATATTATGCCCATGGTCAGACATTATGGAAAAAGTCTTGGGGTAGGAATTTATATTGGTCTTAAACTGACAGTATTTGTACAGTCAGCGCTTTACTCATATCTGCTGGAGTCTTATGTGGTTACGCTTGCCTGTCTGTTTGTGGCACTGCTCTTTATCACATTTGGCTTCTTTAAAAATTATAAGCCAATTCGTCTGTATGGATTGATTCTCTCTCTTTACAGCATTTTTAAGCTGGTGTTGGTGGATGTAACTTATGATTCCACATTATCAAGGGCACTGACGATCATGGGATGCGGTGTCATGGCGTTTGTGATTTCCTTTGTCTATAATAAGATCAGCAGAAAGCTGGAGGAAACAGTGACAGAAGGAGAAGTGCAGCTGGAAACGAATGAGGTGCAAGATAAGAATTAATAAGTTTATTTGAACCATCGAAGGCGGCATAGAGGAATCAGATGAAATACAGGGAAGTGGAAGAATATATACAAAAGATCAGTGCATATGGAAGCGTCCTGGGATTGGATTCCATCCGGGAATTGTTAAATAGAATGGGAAATCCACAGGATACCCTTTCTTTTGTACATATTGCAGGAACGAATGGAAAAGGATCGGTTCTGGCATATGTATCAACAATTTTAAAAGAGGCGGGATATCGTGTCGGGCGTTATCTTTCGCCAGTGGTCAGCGAATACCGGGAAAAGATACAGGTTGGCGGGCGTATGATCAGTCAGAAAGCGCTGTGTGAAGGTCTGGAGCTTGTGAAAGGCCATGCAGAGCAGATGGAGGCAGAAGGATGGCAGCCGCCCACCTTATTTGAGACAGAGACGGCGCTGGCTTTCTGGTATTTTGCAGAAAAGAAATGTGATATCGTCATTCTGGAGACCGGTATGGGTGGTGTCGAGGATGCGACCAATATCATACGTGGCACAAAGGTGGCTGTAGTTACCCCGGTTTCCTATGACCATATAGGGATTCTTGGGGATACGCTGACGGAGATCGCAGAAAAAAAGGCAGGGATCATCAAGGAAGGGGCTGTTGTAGTCAGCGCCGTTCAGAAACCGGAAGTGATGGAAGTGCTGCAAAGGACCTGTCAGGAGAAAGGATGTGTGCTGCGTATTGCACAGCAGCCTCAGAAGGTGAAATACGGAATATCCGGACAGCGGTTTTCCTTTCATAAGAATGTCTATAAGATCCGCCTTGCAGGGATGTGGCAGCCGGAGAATGCCTGTGTGGCATTAGAGGTGGTCGAGGCGTTACGGGAGCAGGGAATCTCCATAAAGGAGGATGCGGTCAGATGCGGACTGGAGAAAACGGTCTGGGACGGAAGGTTTACCGTGCTGCGGAAAAAGCCGTTGCTGATCATGGACGGCGCGCATAATGAAGATGCGGTGAAGCGGCTGAGGCAGTCTCTGGAGGAGTATTTTCCGGGACAGCGGTTTCTCTTTATCATAGGGGTACTCCGGGATAAGGAATATGATAAAATGCTGGCTATGATGGCGCCGCTGGCACAATATATCATTACAATAACACCGCCGGAAAATCCGCGTGCGCTGTCTGCGTTTGACCTTGCGGACAAAGCAAAGGCATATCATCCCTGTGTCACTGCTGCTGACAGTCTGGAGGAGGCGGTGGAGATGGCGGGTTTGCTTGCAGGAGAAGAATATGTTACGATTGCATTTGGGTCATTATCTTATCTGGGCAGACTGCGTAAAATCCTGGAAAGAATGTAAATAATATAAAATTAATGAAATAAGTGAAACGAATGAGATCAGTGAAACGAATGAGATCAGGAAAGGAATATTTGGACAAAAAATTATGGTAGATAAGGAGAAGGTAGAGCAGGCAGTAAGACTGCTTTTAGAAGGAATCGGAGAGGATACAAACCGGGAAGGACTTCGGGATACCCCGGCACGGATCGCGCGTATGTGTGAGGAAATCTATGCAGGGATGGACGAGGATGCGTCGGTGCATCTGTCTAAGACATTTACGGTGCAGACAGAGGAAATGGTGCTGGAGAAAGACATTGTATTTTATTCGATGTGCGAGCATCATCTGATGCCATTCTATGGGAAAGCGCATGTTGCTTATCTTCCGGATGGCAAGGTGGTGGGATTAAGCAAACTGGCAAGGACAGTAGAGACCTACGCGAAGAGACCGCAGCTGCAGGAACAGCTGACGACGCAGATCGCGGATGCCATCATGGAGGGACTGAGCCCCAGGGGTGCTATGGTGATGATTGAGGCGGAGCATATGTGTATGACGATGCGCGGTGTCAAAAAACCGGGTTCCAGAACAGTTACGGTGGCAGCGCGGGGAGCATTTGCGGAAGATGAGACATTGAAGAAGCAGTTTTATCAGATGCTGCGGTTATAAACTCTATCACAATAAAGGATGATATATGAAAATTGGGAGCCGGGAATTTGATGTCAAACATCATACATATGTGGTGGGAATTCTGAACGTAACGCCGGATTCTTTTTCTGACGGGGGGAAGTTTGCCACGTTAGACAGGGCGATGGAGCAAGTCGAGAGGATGCTTGGCGAGGGCGCAGATATGATCGATGTGGGTGGAGAGTCTACCCGGCCGGGGTATCACCCGGTTTCGGCAAGAGAGGAGATAGAGCGGGTACTGCCGGTCATCAGAAAGATCAAGGCGGCTTATGATGTGCCGGTATCTCTGGATACCTGGAAGCCGGAGGTCGCGAGAGCGGCGCTGGCGGCTGGGGTTGATATGATCAATGATATCAGCTGTATGAAAGAAAGAGAGATGGCAGCCCTGGTGGCTGAGAGCGGCTGTGCCTACTGCCTGATGCATAATAGAGATGGTTTGATAGAGACTGGCTCAATGGTTAAGGAAGATCTGGCTGCGGCATTGGAAACTGCGTGGCAGGCAGGAGTCAGAACGGGGCAGGTGATGATCGATCCGGGGATTGGATTTGCAAAAGCATACGAGCAGAATCTGGCTGTTCTAAACAAAATAGAGGAACTGCACTGCTTTGGCCTGCCGATCCTGATTGGTGCCTCCAGAAAATCAGTGATTGGGAACACGCTTGATCTTCCGGTAGAAGAACGGCTGGAAGGAACGCTGGCAATTACCGCATATGCCGTCATGAAGCGCTGTGCCTTTGTAAGGGTACATGATGTGAAAGAAAATGTTCGCGTTGTAAAAATGATGGAAGCGATAGTAAATGTTTCCTAAAAAATGTCTGCTTGGAACGGACTATGATAAAGTCTGTGCGATAAATCGGAATTTGAGAGCGAGTTGAATTATTATGGATTTAAAGAAAATAGAAGATTTTATTGATAAACAAAAAGTTAGTTTTATATGCTCTATTGATGATGAAAATTGTCCTAATGTAAAAGCAATGCTCTCTCCCCGCAAAAGAATAGGGCTAAAAGAGTTTTACTTTTCTACTAATACTTCATCTATGAGAGTAAAACAATATAAAGATAATTCAAGTGCCAGTATTTACTTTTATCACAAAGGATTAATTAAATATGTTGGTATTATGTTAAGGTAAAATGGAAGTTTTAACAGACCAAGAAACTAAAAACATGATTTGGAAAAAGGGCGATACAATGTTTTATAAAAAAGGTGTAACTGATCCGGATTATTGCGTTTTAAAATTTACTGCTGCAAGCGGTAGATATTATTGTGATTTGTATACTGAAAATTTTGACATTAAGTAATTGCTAAATTCCAGTTTACCTGACGGCTATTCATGATAGATAGCTGCTTTCCTGGATAATCTGACGAATGATTTGAATAACATAAAATCAGCAACGCAGATGGTAATAAGGAAATAAAATTTCAGAAAGGGAGATGATACCTATGGATGAGATCAGGATTGAGCGGTTAAGGATATATGCTCACCACGGATACTTTGCAGATGAGAAATGGAACGGGCAGTATTTTGAGGTCAGCGTTATTTTAAAATTGCCATTGCAGGACGCCGGCGTTTCCGACGCAATCGCCAATACCGTGGATTATGCGGCAGTCTGCGAATATATTGCCGCGAAAATGACGGAAAAAACATTTGATCTGATCGAGACGGTAGCGGAATTTCTTGCCGACAGCCTGATGGATCAATATGAAGCAGTCCGGGAGGCAGTGGTAGAGGTCAGAAAACCGGATGCACCTATTTCGATGGAAGTATCTTATGTATCGGTCAAGGTGACCAGGCAGCGTCATCTTGCTTATGTGGCATTTGGCTCCAATCTGGGAGATAGCAGGGCGCTGATCCAGCAGGCGGTGGATCTGGTGGATCAGGATAGGAGATGTAAGGTCTTGGAAGTATCTCCGATCAGGAAGAGTACGCCATACGGCGGGGTCGAGCAGGCGGATTATTATAATGGTGTCATGGAAGTAGAGACCTATTACGAACCGCTGATGTTTTTGAAATGCCTTCAGGAGATCGAGATTAAGCTTGGAAGGAAGCGTAAGGTACGCTGGGGCCCTAGAACGATGGATCTGGATATCCTTTTATTTGACCGGATGGTGATTGACAGTAAAGAGTTGATCGTTCCCCACCCGGATATGCAGAACCGGGATTTTGTACTTCTGCCGCTTTCAGAGATCGCGCCGTATCTACGGCATCCGCTGCTGCATAAGACGATCGGGGAACTTCTGGAAGACGTCAAGGAATCCCACATGGAGGTGCCGTCAGAACCCAAAGGCGGTCATAGGGCATCTCAGAGTGGTTATGTTGTCGATCCTAAAGATATTCCGGAAGAAGCTAAGACACAGCACAAAGGAAATGAGGTGCCTATGGCTGGAACCAGCGGAACGGGGAATCCCCAGAGCAATGATTCCTATGTATATCGTGGAAAGAGTAAAAATATTCTGACAAAGAAATTTTGATCTGGCGCAGGAAACGCTTTCATCAGCGTTTCCCTAGCTTAATCGGAATCCTGTTGCCTGCATCCTTGCAACCAGGTTGTCCAGATCATCATGGATATTAACATTGACAACGACGGTGCTTCTGCCTGCTTTGATGCATTCGGTTTCGGCAATCAGCTGTTTGCCTTTGGCAACGCCAAGAAACTGGATGAAATTGTTCAAAGAAACGGTGGATGTGCCGGAGTTGTTGACGGCAACCGCTACCGTAAAGTCGGCTAATGTAAAAATAGCGCCGCCCATTACTGTTTTATTGGCATTTAGGTGTTTGGGCTCGATATCCAGAATACATTTGGCATATAATTTTTCAGCTTTTTCGATGTGAATGCCGGTGGTCTGTGTTGCAAAGATATCATTGGCAAAACGCTCTCTTGATTCTTCTGTAAGGTCTTTTTTTTCGCTCATGTGATTACCATACCTTTCCGTAACCTGCAAATTTTAGTGCACTTTCGTGTTATACCGCAGGCACAATATTTGTGAAACTCTGCTCAATCTGTCGAAGTCATCCCGGCTGCGGCCCGGAAGGCAGCGTCAAAGGTTGTTACGTTGACTGCGCCAAAGGTCGGTGTCTGATAGACCGGCAGGTCATTATTAAATTCCGTAAAATAGACATATTCCGAAGTCATATTGATATTGTGGAATGCGCCGTCCATGACAAATTCCTCTCCTGTCCCGTCAGCATAGATACGTTTTAATGCATAGTGATCAGGGTCGCAGTTTTGATAGTATATGATGTTGCCCATGATATTGAAGCAGTCTACGCGTTCCGATACGATGGTCTGTATATTGCCATCATACAGGGAGTATGCTTTCAGATGATAATCATCATGGATATCCAGATAATACACAACATTATTTTGAATAATCGGCTGGTACATACTCTGATCTACTGCAATATCAACACCTCCGGTGGAGGGGTTGTAGGTGCATAAGGGATAATTATTTTCCATGCTGCTATAATATAAGACGCCGTTAGATATCGTTCCAAGCTGTGGATGACCATCAGCAAGCAGGAGTTCGTCTCCGCCGTTGATGGGTACGGTAGCAAGTGTGACAACAGCGTTGTTACTACGGTCGTCGCTTCCTTCAAAATTAGTATAATAAAGGGAGTTGCCGAGAAGCAGAAGCCCATCGCAGGTTGCATCGCTGAGAGATGTAGTTTTACTGCCGTTCAGGTCACAGCGGTAGATGCCGCGGCCGCCTCTGACATAGCCGAGACCGGCTTCCCCTCCGTTTGATCTGGAATAGTAATAGAGATATTCACCACCGGCATTGATGTAAAAGATTTCCCCGCCATTCAGTTTTTGTAGTTCGGTTTGACCGGGCTGCATGGAATACAGGCTGCCCGAATCATAGGCGTTGGAGAAAAATACGGTGCCGTCCAGCTCGCAGAATAATCCGCCATGGTACTGATTGCCGGCTGTAGAACCTGTTAACCAGGGATCATTTTCAGGAATCTGTTTACTTCGATTCAATAAAAAGTTCGCGAGAACCGCAATGGCGATAAATGCGACAGCAACAATGATGATAATGATCGCGCTCTTTTTTTCATTCATGACAACTCTTCCTATCTGTATCAATTATAAAT
>CAMWHY010000037.1 GCA_947174185.1 uncultured Lachnospiraceae bacterium
GATCAGCCCCCTGCATTTACTCATCAGAAACAGATCGATATGATTGGCGCCCTCCACATTTCCTTTCACAAATTCTATCTCATCGCCATCTGAAAATCCCAATTCCGCATAATGCGCTTCGCACCAGTCAACCTCATCAGAAAACAAATAATAAACTGCGTCAGGATATTCTTCCCTGATCTGTGACACCGCGTTACGGTAAAATGCCTCTCCAATGAACCAGTTCAATGTGACAAAATCTCCTCTGCGCACATGAACTCCCACGGACTGCGTATTTTCAATACGATTCCATATCCTTCTGTTTTCCGTATCCTTTGGCTCCTGTATGGAAAGCTCCGATAGAAAAAGATCCCGATAGGCATTCATCCATTCCTTATTGATCCAATAACCATGATAATAGATATTTTCTCCGGGAACTCTTAAAATTTCAGGGTAGTAACCATTGCACGGAATTGGATATACTTTTCCTGAAAATGGATTTTTCTGCGCCCACTCCGCTTCCTCTGCAACCATATCAATCAGAAGGCCCTGTCTGCGGAAGGTTTCCGGAACACTGCCGCCATTCTTCCTGTCCCCCACGATACTGTCCCATTCCCCTGCAAATTCCTGGCTTAACAGCTTGGGTTTTACGTCATATACCTTTTCCAATTCATATCCGTTATGCTGTTTCTTTACCCAGAAAAAACTATCATCCAGATACCACGGTCCATACTCCGGCGCATTTAACTGCGCATAACGGTAAAAGATATATTGAAATGTCTGGTTGGCAAGACCGCCATTTAAATATTGAATACGCATCTCCATCCCCCATGCTGCAATATTTTTTTATTCTGATGAATATTATTTTCCGAAACGGTCATAATAGAAGTAGTCAATGGAATCCCCTCCATTGGTCTCCTCCCCTTTTTGGGAGCCGGAACATTTGGTCCGGCTCTTTTTTATGCCTTTTTCTTTTTTATATATTGGATCGCGTCTCTGACGGATTCCACCGCAACAATTTCCACATTGCCGCCCTTTGGCGTCTTCAATCCTTTTAAACGCTCCATTGATACCTTCGGCACAACGCATATCGTAAATCCCATTTTGACTGCCTCGCCGACACGCTGCTCAATCATGCTGACTGCCCGGACCTCTCCACTCAGTCCCACCTCACCGACCGCGATCATCTTATCATCCAGCGGCTGGTTCATAAAACTGGAAACGATCGCCATGGCAATCCCCAGATCGACCGCAGGTTCCACGATCCTCATGCCACCCGCCATATTAACGTAAGCGTCACAATTTCCCAAGGATAATCCCAGCCTTTTTTCAAGGACTGCCATCAAAAGATTCAATCGGTTAAGGTCCGCACCGGAAACCTGTCTTCTGGGGATTCCAAAATTGGTCTGGCATACCAACGCCTGTATCTCGATCAGGATCGGCCGGGTTCCCTCTATCGTACAGGCAGTCACTGTTCCGCTGGCATTCTCCGGTCTTCCGTCCAGCATGTATTCGGAGGGATTTTCGACCTCGATCAGTCCTTCCTCCCGCATTTCAAAAACCCCGATTTCATTCGTCGAACCAAAACGATTCTTCACGCCGCGCAGTATCCGGTAAGACGCATGACGGTCTCCTTCAAAATAAAGCACCGTATCTACCATATGCTCCAGCACCCTTGGACCTGCAACAGTTCCCTCCTTGGTCACATGACCTACAATAAAAATAGCGATGCCCAGTGTCTTTGAAAGCTGCAGAAGAACTGCCGTCGCCTCCCTGACCTGTGATACGCTTCCCGGCGCGCTGGAAACCTCTTCATCATACATCGTCTGTATCGAATCGATGATTACAACTTCCGGTTTCCTGTCACGGATCACCCTCTCAATATCCGTCAGATTCGTCTCGCACAGCAAAAGCATGTCCCGTTCAAAGCTACCCAGCCGGTCTGCGCGCATTTTGATCTGTTTTAATGATTCCTCGCCTGAAATATAGAGGACCTGATGCCCTTTTTCTGCCAGACTGCGGCACATCTGTAAAAGAAGCGTAGATTTGCCAATGCCCGGATCACCGCCTACTAAGATTAATGAACCGGGTACGATACCGCCTCCCAACACACGATTCAATTCCCCGATACCGCAGGCAATCCTGTCCTGTTCCGTAAGCGATATCTCAGAAAGCAATGTGGGCACAGCGCTTTCCGATAAAATTTTCTTTCCACCGCTGCCGCTTTTGGCATGAATGACCTCCTCCGTCATGCTGTTCCACGCATGACACGCCGGACACTGCCCCATCCACTTGGCGGATTCATAGCCGCATTCCTTACAGAAAAAAACAGATTTTGTCTTGCCTTTTGCCATTCTGATGTAGTTCTCCTTTTTTATAACGATCAGATATACAATATCTCCCGACCTGCTGGCAGATACCGGCAGACCAGGAGATATTTGCTTCTGAATAATATAATGCACGCTTATTCGCCATTATTTTGTGATCTCTACCTCAACCTCTCCTTCTCCGGCAAGCTCTACGCTGAGCACAAGCTTCCCTCCGAGATTGGTCTTTATCGTTCCTGCGGATTCTCCCCCTACCTTAACCTGGTATTCCGTATCCTCCGCCAGACCGACTGTAATCTGCGCATCCTCATCTCCCTCTACCATAAAAGAAATGCCTTCCGCAGTCTCTTTAAAATTTAAAACTGCCGTTCCCGGAACTGATTCATATAAGAACATTCCATTTTTCTCAAATCTGGTAATTTCATTAAATGTCTTTACCTTCAACAGATCCCCTGCATGCTCATAATCCTCAACTTTTGACTTCTGACGCAGGGTATAATCTCCAAAACTGATGCTTCCATCGCTTTCCGAACGAAGCAATTCCTTTACTACAGCCATTGTTCTTCCTCCGTAATTTATTATCGTAGTCTGTAAACGCCGATTGCCTTTCTTGTATATTATACATTATTTTCATCCACAATTCCATAGACAGGATCATTTTTTTACAAATACAATCTCATCCTTTTTCAACGATGCGGTTACCTTTTCTCCCGGCACAATGCGTCCCGATAAAAGCTCCTCTGCAAGCTTATCTTCTATCTGTGTCTGAATCGCCCTCTTTAACGGTCTTGCCCCCATCTTCAGATCGGCATGCTTCTCCACCAAATAATCTTTGACCGCTGTTGAAATAGTCAACGTCAAATTCAGCTGGTTTTTACACCTCTCACAGAGATTTTTTGACAAAATGGTCACAATTTGACGAAGATTCGTCTTATTCAAAGCATGGAAGACGATCATTTCATCGATACGGTTGATAAACTCCGGCTTGAAGATCCGCTTTACCTCTTCCAATACGCCATCCTTCATCCGTTTATGATCCATCTCCGCATCTGTCTTAGCCGCAAATCCCAGATTCTTCGGTGCAATGATTCTCTGTGCCCCGGCATTGGAAGTCATGATCAGAATCGTATTCTTAAAACTCACTTTCCGCCCCTTGGAATCTGTGATATGACCATCATCCAACACCTGCAGTAACACATTAAATACATCCGGATGCGCCTTTTCGATCTCATCAAACAGAATGACGGAATACGGATTCTGCCTTACCTTTTCCGACAGCTGTCCGCCTTCATCAAATCCCACATATCCCGGCGGTGAACCGATCATTTTAGACACCGAATGCTGCTCCATATACTCTGACATATCAACCCTGATCAATGCTGTCTCTGAGCCAAATACTACCTCTGCCAGCGTTTTGGAAAGTTCCGTCTTACCGACGCCCGTCGGTCCTAAAAACAAGAAGGAACCTAGCGGTCTGTTCGGATCCTGCAGCCCAACCCTTCCCCGTCGGATTGCCCTTGCCACTGCACCGACTGCCTCTTCCTGTCCGACCACTCTTTTATGCAGCGTGCTTTCCAGTTTCAACAGCCTTTCGCTTTCCTTCTCTGCCAGCCTCTTTACTGGAATCTTCGTCCAGATGCTGACAACCTCTGCGATGGCGTTCTCATCCACCACACAAGCCTTCTCCTGCACTTTTTTCTCATGACTCTTCTGCAGACGCTCCATCTTCTTTCTAAGTTGCGCCTGTTCCTGTCGTAGCTCCCCTGCCTGGGTAAACGCCTCAATCATCAGAGAACGTTCTATCTGTTCTTCCTTTTTCCTGATCTGCTCCTGAAGTTCTTTTAAATTAGGCGGCAGGATCATAGACCGCAGTCTTGCTGCCGCAGCGGCCTCGTCGATCAGATCAATCGCCTTATCCGGAAGGTTCCTGTCATTAATATAGCGCTCTGAAAGTCTGGCTGCCGCCTCTAACGCCTCCGGAAGTATCCTGATTCCATGATGCTCCTCATACTTATGATAAATACCTTTCAGTATAGTGATTGTTTCCTCTATGGTTGGTTCTTCAACTGTAACCGGCTGGAAACGCCTCTCCAAAGCCGCATCCTTTTCAAAATACTTACGATATTCTGAGATCGTAGTCGCCCCGATCATCTGAATCTCCCCTCGGGATAGAGATGGCTTTAGGATATTGGATGCATCGATCGCACCTTCAGCCCCGCCAGCGCCGATGATCGTGTGTATTTCATCCAAAAACAGGATGATATTTCCGTTGGTGGTGACTTCCTTCATCACCCGTTTGATCCGCTCCTCAAACTCACCCCGGTATTTACTTCCTGCCACCATTCCTGACAGATCTAGTGTTACCACACGTTTATTCTTTATGGTATCCGGCACGTCTCCCATTGCGATACGACTTGCCAGTCCCTCTACGATCGCAGTCTTTCCAACGCCCGGCTCTCCAATCAGACACGGATTGTTCTTGGTACGGCGGCTGATGATCTGGATCACCCGCTGTATTTCATTCTTTCTACCAATCACAGGATCTAGTTTCCCTTCCCGTGCAAGTGCAGTCAGATCACGGCTATACTGGTCCAGAGTAGACGTCTGATCCTTCTTCTTTTTCTTGTTCCCACGCAGCTCCATCTCCTCCTGCCGGATCAGGTTCTCATCCCCGATCAGCCGGAGCAGCTCCATATATACCTTGCCCGGATTGATGCCCATCGCCGCCATAAGTCTGACTGCCACACTGTCCGTCTCCCTGATCAGTGCCATCAGTATATGCTCCGTACCCGCTTCCTTTGCATTGGTCTTTCGTGCATAACCCTTGCTTTCTTCCAGTACCCTTGCAGCCTTGACCGAATATTCCTTCCGGTCACGCAGCATAAGATTGCCCTGCGGGACAATTGCTTCCTGTATCAGCTCCTCCAGACGGATCTCATCTACATGATTCTCCTTCAGAACCATTGCCGCTACTCCTGTCCTCTCCCTGATCAATCCCAACAGCAGATGCTCCGTTCCCACATATCCCGACTGAAACTGTTTTGCAGCTTTTTCTGCATAGAGCAATGCGTTTTTAGCTTTTTGTGTAAATCCTAAAGCCATAGAAATATCCTCACTTTAAACGATAAATTTTAGACGCTTGTGAAAAGGCAACTGCAAAATACAGCTGCCTTCTTTTGTATCTTAATATTCACCATCATCATTGCGTCTTGTCGTGGTCGTCCGCTGCACATAACGCTGCTGTCCCGCCTGACGCTGTACATAACGCTGCTGTCCCTGTGCTGCTCCACCGGACGGTCTGGTTGGCTGCTGTCCCGCTGGTCTTGTCATGCCTCCCGAAGGCTGCCCCTGCTGTCCCATCGGACGTCCTCCGTTAGCAGGCTGCCTTCCCCCACTGACAGGTCTGTCACCATTAACGGGTCTTCCCTGAACAGGCGGTCTGCCCTGACTAACAGGTCTGTTTTGAACAGGCGGTCTGCTCTCGCCTACCGGTCTTGCAGTTCTTACTCCCTGCTGTACCGCAACCTGATGTGTCTGACGAGCGGGGCTCCTTCTCCTGTCGTCATAATCATCTTCATAGTCCTCTTCATCCTCGTAATCATCATCGTCATCCCCGGAGAACTTTCTAAATACAGAACTTCTTCGCTTCTTTGGTCCTTCATCTTCTTCATCATCATAGTCATCATCGTCATCATAGTCATCGTAATCGTCGCTGCCGCCGCCATTCATCAGTTTAATTCCCATCACTGCCGTTGCTGCAACTAACACTACACAGAACACAATCACAATAATAAATGCCGTTTTAGAAACACCCTCGCCATTGGAAGATACGGATACTTCAGGACTACCAAAAATATTATTATAACGGATGTATGTTCCGCTTACATTGTCAAGCAGGAACCAGCCTGTAGTACCATTCGGCGCTGTCGCACAGAAGATATAATATTCATTGGAATCATCCGACCATGCCGGAAACTGTATACCATTAGACTCCATCGTCAATGGGCGGAATCCCGTCGGTAAACTTCCCGGATCCGTCCCACTATCCATAGGGGACAGATCTAATCCGGAACTGGAACTGGGCGTTGCATCCCCCTCTGGAGCCGGTGCTGGATTCTCCGGCGAGCCTTCCCCATCTCCTTCAGGCGCTTCCGTTTCTGCAGGCTCACCGCCGCCATCCGGAATCTCTACCAGATCATCCCTGATATAGCCTGTCTTTGTTTCTCCATTAATAACACATTCGACCTGATACCAGTTATGACCGTCTGCACTTACCACACTGATGACCGTCAATGCTGCGCCGCTGCTCAGCTTTCCTACCGGATCACTGTTTGTGCTGGCTTGTGACCGGATATTTACATCATTTTTTCCTTCCGCAATATAAATCGTCGTTCCCGGTTCCGCAGTAGCCCATACCGTAATCCCCATCGCCATGGCCAGTACAAACGCGCATAAAACTGAAATCCATCTGCTGATTCTACCCACTGTTCTTTGACTCATTTCCATTTTTGTAATTATGCTCCTTTCTCTTCCTGCAGATCTTGCGCCGTTATCTAAGCCTGCAAAATCTGTGATTGAAAGATTTCCCGTCTTTCAATCTGTTCCTTCCTCAATTAATCCTCTGATTTATGACGTTTCGTCTGCTTCCATGATCGCATTTCCGATGTCATGGCGCATGTATTTATTGTCAAATGCTACCCAATCCGTCGCCAGATAAGCATTCTTCCTTGCTTCCATAAGATTTTCCCCCAGTGCTGTGATACCAAGCACCCTGCCGCCGTTAGTGAAAAACCTGCCATTTTCTTCCTTCGTTCCGGCATGGAAACAGTAATAATCTTCTTTCCCTTCAAATTGTTCCAGTCCCGTAATCTCCAGTCCTTTATCATATTTTTCGGGATAACCGTCTGATGCCAGGATCACGCATACCGCAGCATTGTCCTCAAACTGAAGGTCAACCTGATCCAACGTCCCGTCAATGCAGGCTTCCATCACGTCTATGATATCATTCTTCATCCTTGGAAGTACCACCTGTGCCTCCGGATCTCCAAATCGCGCATTGTACTCCAATACTTTAGGACCATCCTCCGTCAGCATCAGCCCAAAGAAGATCACTCCCTGGAATTTCCTTCCCTCCTTTGCCATGGCATCCACCGTCGGCTGATAGATCCGTTCCTGACAAAAGGCATCGATCTCTTTAGTATAAAACGGACTCGGGGAAAAGGTTCCCATACCGCCAGTATTCAATCCCTGATCACCATCCCGCGCACGTTTATGATCCTGCGCGCTGGTCATGGTCTTGATCGTTTTACCATCTACAAAAGATAATACGGACACTTCCCTGCCGGTCATAAATTCCTCAATGACCATCTTATTTCCGGCAGTTCCAAACTGCTTATCCAGCATGATCTTTTGAACGCCTTCCATCGCTTCTTCCCTGGTCCTGCAGATCAGCACTCCCTTGCCAAGCGCAAGACCGTCTGCCTTCAAAACCACCGGAAGTTTTGCCGTCTCAAGATATTTTACAGCCTTCTCAGGATCGTCAAAATTCTCATACGCTGCCGTAGGAATATGATACTTTTTCATCAGATCCTTGCTGAACGCCTTACTCCCCTCTAAAACCGCCGCATTCTTCCGCGGTCCAAAGGCGCGTATTCCGGCTTTCTCCATCTCATCGACCAAACCGCCGGCCAGAGGATCATCCGGCGCAACAATTACCAGATCGATCTCCTTTTCTTTTGCAAAAGCAACCTGTTTATCAAATTCCATCGCCCCGATGGGAACACACTCTGCAAGCTGCGCAATACCCGCATTGCCGGGAGCGCAATAAATCTTCTCAACTCTTTTGCTTCTCTTCACTGACATGGCGATCGCATGTTCTCTGCCACCGCTTCCAATGATCAGCACCTTCATCTGTCTCCTCCTATCCTGTTCCTAATTTTACTCACTGCATAATATTACTGTTTTCCTCAGCACAACCCTTCTTCCTGCAGCTCCCCGCATGCAATCATATCAATTGCCTGAGGCAGAATGATCCATTCCGCTTCCTCCATCACTCTCTGCTGTAAGATCTTAGGCGTATCGCCTTTCTTGACCTCGACCGCCTTTTGCAAAATGATCGGTCCGGTATCCGTCCCTTCATCAACAAAATGCACCGTTGCACCGGTAATCTTTACACCGCGCTCCAGCGCAGCCTCATGGACTTTTAATCCATAATACCCTGTCCCACAGAACGAAGGAATCAGGGAGGGATGGATATTGATGATCCGGCTGCGGTACTTCCTGATGATCTCAGCAGGGATCACTACCAAAAATCCCGCCAGCACGATCAGATCCGGCGAAGCCTCCTCCACCGCCTTCAAAAACGCCTTATGGAATGCTTCACGGTTTTCATATTCTTTTGGTGAGATACTAATGCCTTCTATCCCATGCTCCTTTGCCCTAGTCAACGCATAAGCTCCAGGATTGTTACTAATCACACGGACGATCTTTGTATTGCGTATCTTTCCTTGCTCTATGCCATCGATGATCGCCTGCAGATTGGTTCCGCCGCCCGATACACATACCAGTACCTTTAACATACCGTTACTCCTTTATCGCCGCTTACAACCTCGCCAATAACAAACGCACGCTCATCCGCCTTGCCGATGGCCTCAATCGTCTTATCCACATCTTCCTGCCCAACTGCCAGTACCATACCGATACCCATATTATAAGTATTATACATGATACGCTCCTCAATGCATCCGAGGGATTGCAGCATGTGAAAAATCACAGGCACTTCGTAGCTGTTCTTCTGCACTCTGGCATGTACCCCATCGGGAAGCATCCGGGGGATATTCTCATAAAATCCTCCGCCAGTGATATGGCTGCACCCTCTGATCGTTACGCCTGCCTGCTTTACTTCTTTCAACGCCTTCACATAAATTTTCGTAGGAGTCAGCAGGGCTTCTCCCAGCGTAGTCCCCAACTCCGCATTGTGACGGCGAAGCGCTTCCTCGCTCATCGAAAATACTCTTCTGACAAGGGAAAATCCGTTGCTATGTATTCCAGAAGACTCAATACCAATTAATGCATCACCGGGCTGAATTAATGCACCCGTAATCAAATCTTTTTCATCTACAATTCCTACGGAAAAACCTGCAAGATCATATTCATCCTCGGGATAAAATCCCGGCATCTCTGCCGTTTCACCACCGATCAACGCTGCGCCTGCCTGTTTACAGCCTTCTGCCACGCCCTTTACGATCGAGGCAATCTTCTCCGGGTAATTCTTGCCACAGGCAATGTAATCCAGGAAAAATAATGGTTCTCCTCCTGCACAGGCAATATCATTGACACACATTGCCACGCAATCAATCCCTACCGTATCATGCTTATCCATCAAAAAAGCAAGCTTTAGTTTTGTTCCGACGCCATCCGTCCCGGAAACAAGCGTTGGCTTTTCCATATCCTTAATTCCAGCTAATGAAAAAGCCCCTGAGAAACCGCCGATACCGCCCAAAATTTCCGGCCGCGCCGTTTCATTTACATATTTTTTCATCAGTTCTACCGATCTATAGCCTGCCTCGATATCCACTCCGGCTTTTTTATAATCCATGCTCTGCCTCCTCATATTTTTGCTATTAGTTATAATTTTTATATCCTATTTCACTGAGTTTTTCGTCTTTCTTTTTTACGTTTTCTTCGAGTTTCTTAGAATAAGCCGTTAATTTTTCTAACAGTTTCTCATCCGACATTGCCAGCATCTTAGCCGCCAGCAGACCTGCATTGGTTCCACCTCCGATGGCTACCGTAGCCACCGGAATACCGGAGGGCATCTGCACGATGGAGTACAAGGAATCCCTTCCCCCTAAAGAAGTTGTATGCATCGGAATACCAATGACCGGCATCGGAAAAATCGCCGCACACATGCCCGGCAGATGCGCTGCCATGCCTGCTCCTGCAATAATGACCTTATATCCTCTTTCTTCCGCCGTAGATGCATATTCAAAAAACTCCTGCGGTTCCCTGTGTGCAGAAATAATCCTCATTTCAAAACTGATCCCCAGTTCGTCTAAAATCTCCGCCGCCTTTTTCATAACAGGCATATCTGAATCGCTGCCCATTACAATGCCTACCTGTGCCATATTAGTAACCATGCCTTTCCGTAACCTGCGAATCTTAATGCACTTTAGTGCTATGCCGCAGGCACAATATTTTTTAATAATATAATGTTTTTAGAAGTTCTTCTCACACAAATGCTTCATTCAGCAACTCGCAGCCGGGCAGAACAAATCTTCCATTCTCAATGATCTTTACCCTGCTGCCATCTTCTTTTACCGCTTCTAACACACCCAGTTCATCATAGGGGATCGTGATATCCGTATGACAGTGAAAATATGCCTTGCCATCATCCTCTTTACGAAGGATCGAAATCTCATTATCTCTGGCAATGATCTCTTTTCCGTCGGGATTAAAAACCTGAATATCCTCCGAATGGGAATAACAGGTATCCCCCACTGCAAAATGCGGTCCCGTCTTCTCTGCGATCAAGATCGGCAGTTTACCTGCAATATCGTATTTCCTTGCCGCCATATAAGCGGTTGTATTTGTTCCGATTGCAAACTCTCCCAGAGGAAGCGTATCGTGATGAAACAAAACATTATCCCGGATATATTTTTTATTTTCAGAACTGCTTTCAAAATTCCTGCAGGAATATTCTGTCACCATACCATCCTTAAAAACAAGTTCCAGATCATGGTATTCCAGTTCATTCAGATATACCCTGCTGACATGAAGAACACCGTTCGTCCCCTGCAATTTCGGGGATGTGAATACTTCTCCCACCGGTATGTTGACATCCGCCACACAATTTTCAAATTTCGTCTCATGGGACGCATCCTTTAAGTCTGCCAAAGCCACTGTAAGCTCTGTCCTGTTTTTTCCACAGCCTGCAATATACACTTCCTTTGCCTGATCCAGCGTATCGATCATCGTCTGCTGAATGTTTTGGTAGGTCTGATAATCCAAGGTATTGATCCTGATCGTTTCATCAAAGATCTCCTCAAACTGTTCCCCGATCTCCGGAACGGGAAATGCAATGATCGTAAAACTGCGCTCCTCGCCCTTGATATACTGATTCGTGATCTTAGCAGACTGTGACTGGTACTTCACCAGAAGCTTTTGCTGTTCTTCCGATAAGGCGTTGGCCTCAGGTTTTACCACAGGAACAAACGGCTTTTCACCAAATCCCTCCATCACGGCAGGTCCGGCATGGGCATAAGCTAACTCTTTATATTCTTCAAAAGCAGCCTGCAGACATTCGAGTTTCCGGGTCACGAACTGCCCGTCTAAAAACTGCGCTTCGTCCTCTTTATGGTCATAATCATACTGCTTATTCGGATTTGCCCCGAAATAACCAATCTTATTAGTTCCCTGTCTTCTAAATACGCTGCTGCCTGCGCGATAGATAACCGGCGTTAATCCCATCAGCTGAAATTGATATACTGCCTGTCTCACCACACGTTCAAATCCCAACGGATAACGGATATTTACCGTCTTTTTCCGGCTCAGATCCTTTCCTGTATTTACAAAACCCATCCGGTATCCTTCTGTAAAAGTATCCGCGATCAGATCCACCGTTTCCTGCGGAAGACCATTCATATACGCAGCAAGCCTGATCTCATTATCCGTGATATACTCTCCGTAACGGTAAAGGTACTCCGAATCACTCAGATCCGCCTGCAGGACAATACGCAGTGCAAAATCCAGCTTCTCATCTACCATCTCGGCAACCCTCTGTTCCGACTCCACATCAGAATAATCGCTGGCATACCAGTATAAAATCTCACGAACCGCATCGACAGACGGCGTTCTGCTATCCTCTAAAAATGCTGTCGTCATGCATGAGTATAATTCCAATAACAGCTCCATCCGAATGACAAGCTCCCGCATATTCCGCTCAAATACATACGGAATCGCGCTCCGAAACTCTGCCGCATAAGTTGATAACAACTTTCCCAGTTCAGTGCCAAAGCAGGCTGACGCATACGCAGGATTGGCATAACTTCTTTCATATTGATCCGGAAGGATATCTTCATATAATTGTTGATTCCATCGTTTTAACTGATCTGCCGGAACCTTTTCTATCCCTTCCTTCGCTTCCTTCCAGATATCGCAAAGCAGGCAGAAAAGTCTGCCCTGCGCCGCCATATAAGCGCTCCATTCCTGTGGCAGAACCGCTGTCTCTGTTTTTCCTAATGATGTCCCGGAAGCCTTTTCGGTCCATTCCAGAGAAAGTTCCCGGATTCTATCTTCTGCAAGTGAAAGCCTTTCCCAAAGCATCGTTTCACCCATCTAAATCCTAACCAAGCCTTTCTTAATCTGTGTCTATGAAATCCTATACTACAAAGCAGTTTCGCGGATATTATATCCCTGCACATAGGATATATACGCCTACAAACAGCGCTACTGAGTTTAACAGCAATCCTAATATGGGGAAAAATCTATAGCGGTCCCTTTCCGTATTGGCCACCAGTCCGGTAATTTCTCCTACAAGCGCCATGAGAAATGCAAGCACCGCCGCCAGGCCATACTGCATTCTGGTCATCCCGCCATTTACAGAATTCATCCCATCTAAATACGAAAGGTAAATTGCAAAGAACATGGAAACCAGTGCGATCACTCCCAGAACCGCTGACATGATGCCCTTTAAAGGATGGCTCTTATTTGTAAATTTATAATTGCCAAGTAACGACATATGCTTTTTTCTGCTTTCCTTCTCCAAAATATTCTGTCCTGCTTAAAACAGAATGTTCCTTCTCTCCGCTAAAAGTCTGGCGCCGGAAACAATCATTATCACGCCACAAGCTACACCCACGATGATGCTAATCACTCCGGTCACGATGCCGACTGCACCGCCAAGGCTCATCACCTTATATGTCTTTTCTTCCATACCGGTCACCATCCTTTCCTTCAATATGCTTCCCATTCCGCTGTAAGCGGTTAGAAACTTTTCTCACACTTATTGTGCTCCATACTGTGCATAATAATCATCAATTGCGCGCTTGACCGTATCATCGATCAGAATACTGCCGTTACACTCTCTCTGGTATAAGTATTCCATCACTTCAGCCATCGTCACGATCGCCGTTGCCGGAAATCCATATGTCTCCTGGATCTCATCCAACGCGCTCTTCGTCCCCTTTCCCCTCTCCATACGATTCAGGGAAACCACCAAGCCCTTGACCTCCACATCTGCCTGAGCCTTAATGATGGGATAAGTTTCTTCCACCGACTTACCGGAAGTCGTAACATCCTCGATCATCACCACGCGGTCGCCATCTTTTAATTTACTGCCAAGCAATATCCCCGTATCCCCATGATCCTTCTCTTCTTTACGGTTTGAGCAGTATCTGACATCTTTCCCATATAACTCACTGATCGCCATGGTCGTAGCCACACTTAAAGGAATCCCTTTATAAGCCGGTCCGAACAACACATCAAAATCCAGTCCGAAATGATCATGAATCGTCTTTGCATAATATTCCCCCAGTTTACGCAACTGGCTGCCGGTCACATATGCGCCCGCGTTCATAAAAAACGGAGCTTTCCTTCCGCTTTTTAATGTAAACTCGCCAAATTTGAGTACCTGGCTCTCCACCATAAAATCAATAAATTCTTTTTTATAATTCTCCATACCCTCTACAATTCTCCCTAGATCCTATTTGAAGGATGGCTGCGCTAGTCTGCCCACCAAACATTCTGTTTCAGTTTAGCATACTATCAGTCTATTTTCAATTCAGAATTAATGAAAACAGCAAATTTTATACTAAAGAATGGCGGGACCTCCCCGCCATTCTTTTTCACATTCATACCTACTTTCCAGCTGCATCCAACGCGTCTTTGATATCCGTTTTCATATCAAGAACGGCCTGTCTGGCGGCATCTGCATAGTTTTCTTCCCCATAGGCCGCATACTTTTCCTGCTGATATGCCGCAATGATTCCCCTGGAAGAATTAATAATTGCTCCCAGTCCATCCTCATTGAAGAAATGAACCAGATCTGCTCCTTTCCCGCCCTGAGCGCCGTACCCTGGCACCAGAATATAAGTCCGGGGCATCAATTTTCGCAGTATCCTGCCTTCCTCGGGATACGTTGCGCCAACCACCGCGCCGACATAGCTATACCCATCTCCCATCAGGTCTTCTCCCCACGCAGCTACCTTTTCTCCAACCAGTTCGTATAAGGGTCTGCCATCAATCTTCTGATCCTGAAATTCCCCACTGCTTGGATTTGAAGTCTTCACTAATACAAAGATACCTCTCTTTTCCTGCCGGCATACCTCCATAAATGGCTTCACTCCATCACTTCCCAGATAAGGATTCACCGTTGCGAAATCTTCTTCAAATCCCCTGTAATCCGCTCCGCCAATCGTTACCTTGCCAAGATGTCCTACCGCATAGGCTTCTGATGTAGAACCGATATCGCCGCGTTTAATATCGCCGATGACAACCAGTCCCTTTTCCTTGCAATACTGAATCGTCTTCTGGTATGCGATCAATCCCGGTATGCCAAACTGCTCATACATTGCAATCTGCGGCTTCACCGCCGGCACCAGATCCGCCACGGCATCCACAATTCCTCTGTTATACTCCACAATGGCCTGGGCCACGCCTTCCGGATTCTCGCCATATTCCTTATACGCCTTTTCCAAAAGATGCTTTGGAATCAGCTTTAACGTCGGATCCAGCCCCACAACAATCGGTGCGCCGGTCTTTTTTATTTTCTTTATCAATTCATTGATCATAATCTTTTCTCCAAAAACAGTTTCCAAACAACGTCTTTTGCAATGCAGGAACCGCCGGTTGATTATGCGTTAACCAACGCCGTCTCTTCCACATACTTACGAATTGCCGGTGCTCCAACATACTTATGGCTCTGCCCCTTATTGACCCGAACCAGCGTCGGTGCCTGACGCACTTTATATTTAAGTGCAAGCTCTGCATTTTCCTCCGCATCCATGACGATATAATTCATGCTTCCCAGATACTCTTTTGCCAGTTTACAATTCGGACAGGTCTTGGTTGTAAAGAGATATCTGATTTCCTCCGGCTCTTCCACAGAGATCATCTCATCCTCCGCATCCATATTGGAAAGTGTCACAATGGCGCTAGTCGGTTTCTTCAGACAGGAATTCGCAATATCATATTCCTTACGGTTCGCAAATTCCTGAAGCTTTCCGTCATTCCAGTTCTGTACCGGTCTGTAATATCCTGTGATACGGCTGTAGATCTCTGTCTTGGCTCCGCAATGCGGGCAGATTTTCACCTCTCCTGCAAGATATCCGTGTTCTTTACAGATGGAATAGGTGGGAGACAGCGTATAATAAGGTAGTTTATAATTCTCCGCAATCGTACGCACCAGCTTCGCCGCGGCTTTCCAATCCGGCAGCTTCTCCCCCAGAAAAGCATGGAATACCGTTCCGGACGTATATAATGTCTGCAGTTCATCCTGAATATCCAGTGCATCAAAAATATCCGCTGTATAACCTACCGGCAAATGTGAGGAATTGGTGTAATAAGGTACGTCTCCCTCATTTCCCGCAGTCCTGATCTTCGGCCATCGCTTCTTATCATGCTTCGCCAGACGATATGCCGTACTTTCCGCCGGCGTAGCCTCCAGATTATAGAGATCGCCATATTGCTCCTGATAATCAGACAACCGCTCTCTCATATGATTCAACACTTCTTTCGTAAATTTCTGTGTCTTTTCGGATGTCATATCAGCTCTTAACCAGTTCGCATTCAATCCCACTTCGTTCATACCAACCAGACCAATCGTGGAAAAATGATTGTCAAAGCTGCCAAGATACCTCTTGGTATATGGATAAAGTCCTTCATCTAACAGTTTGGAGATAACTCCCCTCTTGATCTTCAGACTTCTTGCCGCGATATCCATCATACGGTTTAACCGCTTATAGAAATCGTCCTTGCTGGAAGAAAGATAAGCGATCCTCGGCATATTGATCGTAACAACGCCCACGGAACCTGTACTCTCGCCGGAGCCAAAGAATCCACCGGTTTTCTTTCGAAGTTCCCTAAGATCCAGTCTTAACCTGCAGCACATGGAACGTACATCGCTGGGTTCCATATCGGAATTGATATAGTTTGAGAAATACGGCGTACCGTATTTGGACGTCATCTCAAACAGCAGACGGTTATTCTCCGTATCGGACCAGTCAAAATCATTGGTAATGGAATAAGTCGGGATCGGATACTGGAATCCTCTGCCATTGGCATCACCTTCAATCATTGTCTCGATAAAGGCCTTGTTGATCATATCCATCTCAGCCTTGCAATCCTTATACTTAAAATCCATTTCCTTGCCACCAACTACCGCCGGAAGTTCCGCCAGATCATTCGGCACGGTCCAGTCCAGCGTAATATTGGAAAACGGCGCCTGCGTACCCCAACGGCTCGGTGTGTTTACACCATAAACAAATGCTTCAATACACTTTTTGACTTCCGGATAACTCAAATGGTCCACCTTAACAAACGGTGCAAGATACGTATCAAAGGAAGAGAATGCCTGTGCTCCTGCCCATTCATTCTGCATAATGCCTAAAAAGTTGACCATCTGATTGCATAATACTGATAAGTGCGCTGCCGGAGCCGAAGTAATTTTGCCTGTGATTCCACCCAGACCTTCCATAATTAGCTGCTTTAAGGACCATCCTGCGCAGTACCCTGTCAGCATCGAAAGATCGTGAATATGGATATCCGCATTCCTATGCGCCTCCGCAATCTCCTCATCATAAATCTCGGACAGCCAGTAGTTCGCCGTAACCGCTCCGGAATTGCTGAGGATCAGTCCGCCTACCGAATAGGTCACTGTGGAATTCTCCTTCACACGCCAGTCTTCTACCTTCACATAGCTGTTGACTACATCTTTATAATCAAGAATGGTCGATTTCATCGAACGCATCTTTTCTCTCTGTTTCCGATACAGGATATATGCCTTTGCCACATCCGTATACCCTGCCTGCTCCAGCACCTTTTCCACACTATCCTGCACATCCTCTACATGGACTGCACCCTCTTTGATCTTATCCTGAAAATCTGCAGTCACACGAATTGCCAACAAATCAATGATATCATTATTATACTGCTTTTCAACTGCATTGAACGCCTTCATGATCGCATCATTAATCTTTGTTAACGTGAAATCCGCCTTTTCCCCATCCCTCTTAATTACATAGAACATTTACTATCTGCTCCCTTCCTCTCATGTCTTTGGTCCGCTTCTACTGTTATGTTACAGTCGCTCCATCTGAATACGCGAAGCCTGCCGGCTTCACCATCACTGTAGCAAGTCTTAACATCTAGTTCACATAATCTGGCGTTCTCGTTTACATAACTAATTTTATGCGGGCATGAATCCATTGTATCAGAGGCATTCATAAAAGTCAACCAACAAACTACAACATATTATGTTGACTTATTCGTCGGCATACTACATATTGTATCTTTTTCTACTCGCAGCCAATTCTGTGAATCTGCCTTATTCAGCGTTTTTTCGCCATTTTTCAAACATTAATCTGTCAAAAAAGAGGCCGTATCCAGCCTCTTTTTCCAAAAATATTTCTATCTTTTTCACAAAAATCAATCTATCTTGTTGTTAAAAATGCATATTCCTTTTCCAATTCCTCATTTGAGGGATAAACAGCCAGATACTCCTGCATACACTGCGCCGCCATGTCAAATTCATACATATATTCATAGCAGGCAATCTCATTCAGCTTCAGCGTCTGCAAGCACGTATTGTTCTCTTTGATTTCAATTCCTCTCTGGAACGCCGAAAGCGCTGCCGCATAATTGCTTTGTTCCACATAACAGAGACCCATCTGGTTATAGATCTCCGGATCAGGCACTTCACTGACATATGCGTCATATACTACAGCCGCATACTCATAAAATCCCTGCAGCTTATAACATTCTCCAAGCAGCATAATCAGCTTTTCATCCGCTTTTCCCTCCTGGCGCACATGCTCCAGATAATTGCAGGCTTTCTGATACTCACCATTATAATAGGCAAGACGCCCCTTGTCATATTCGCTGAATCCCTGACTGTCTGCCAACAGGATCTGATCCAGATAACCTTGTGCCTGAGCGTCATATCCATGCTCCTTCAGGCAGTCATAAACATCAAGATAGACACTGTAATTTTTTTTATCCATCTCTACGGCCTGATTAAAATCTAATATTGCAGCATCTATATCCTGTAGATATAGTTTCATGGAACCCCGCAGAAAATAGGCATTCGTATCCTTCGGACGCATCTCTATAATCGCATCATAAATGGAGATCGCCGCATCGTATTCATCCATTTTATAATATGCGATAGCCATATAATAATTAATGTCGTATTCCATCTCCCCCGGGAACATACCAGCATAGGAAAGCGCCTTATCAAAAGCGTCTACCGCCGCCTCATAGTCTCCGAGCCCCATATAAGCAAGCCCGGCGCCCCTGTAATTTTCTTCCAGATTTTCCTTTGCAAGGATCGCCTGTTCAAAACTTGCGATCGCAGCCTTATAATCCTGCTGCATCAGAAATGTCATGCCTTTATCCGTCAGCGACGCATCCTTCCCACCACATCCATACAGAATCACGCTGATCAGAAACGCGCCTATACAAACTCCTAATTTTTTCAATCTTTTCTTTCCTTTCTCCGTCAGTCAGCCGGTTCCATTACTGCAACGATCAGACTTCTCTCCCGGATACACAACTCCGTCTCGCTGTTCCAATCCGTACCCTTTTGGTAATCCGCTTCACTTTTATGCGGAAGCGCTGTGTTCATCACCACCCGCCAGCAATACCCGGCAGGTGCCCCCGGCAGCACGATCTGATGCGGCTCCCAGTGGGCATTGATGCCGACAAAAGCCACATCATCCTGTCTGTCATCCTCTGTCCGTCCCGCATACATAATGCCGAGTACCCGCGTCTCATCATCACAATAATCATTCCAGGGACGTCCATTGTGGAAGCTGACATCCGGCAGTCCGCATACCGCCGCTTTACCTTCTCCCTTTACCACCGGATGCTCTTTACGGAACCGGATCATATATCTGCAGAATTCAAACATCTCCTGATACCGGTCTTTTCTGTTCCAGTCCAGCCATGAAATTTCATTGTCCTGACAGTATGCATTGTTATTGCCAAACTGCGTATTGCAGAACTCATCCCCGCTTAAAAACATGGCGCAGCCCCGGCTCAGCATCAATGCGGCAAATGCATTTTTCCTGAGACGGTTCCTTAAGGATAACACCGATTCCTCCTCAGTCTCGCCTTCCACGCCACAGTTCCAGCTACGGTTATGGTTCTCCCCGTCGGTATTGTTCCAGCCATTATCCTCATTATGCTTTTCATTATACGCGTAAAGGTCATACAATGTAAAGCCGTCATGACAATTTAAAAAATTAACGCTGGCGTTTTCCCTGCCGCCGGCAGCATAGATATCTTTAGAACCGGTCATTCTCTGCAGCGCTGCCCAGGCATAGCCGCTGTCTCCCTTTAAAAAACTCCTCATATCATCCCGGTATCTGCCGTTCCATTCCGCCCAGCGGTTCCAGGACGGGAAACTTCCCACCTGATAGAGTCCTCCCGCATCCCATGCCTCTGCAATCAGCTTAACCCCGCCAAGGATGGGATCAAAGGCCAGATTCTGCAGAACAGGAGGCTTGCTCATGGGACTTCCGTCCTCGCTTCTTCCCAGTATACTTGCCAGATCGAACCGGAAGCCATCCACCCTGTATTCGATGACCCAGTAACGCAGGCAGCCCAAAATAAACTGCTGGACGATCGGATGATTGCAGTTGACCACATTACCGCATCCGCTGAAATTATAATATTTTCCATCCGGTGTCAGCATATAATAGACATTATTGTCGATCCCCTTAAAAGAAAAGAAAGGTCCCTGTTCATTTCCCTCAGCAGTATGGTTAAATACAACGTCCAGAATCACTTCGATCCCATGACTTTTTAACTCCTTGATCACCTGTTTGAGTTCATCGCCCTCGTGGTTATATTCCGTAGCAGCCGTATAACCGGTATTCGGCGCATAAAAACTTACGGTATTATATCCCCAGTAATTATAAAGCTGCCTGCCGTCTACCACCCGGTTGCCATCCAGTTCATCAAATTCAAAGATCGGCATCAGCTCTACCGCATTGATCCCAAGCTCCAATAAATAGGGAATCTTTTCCTTAATTGCTTCAAAGGTACCCGGATGCTTCACTCCGGACGACGGATGTTTTGTGAAACCCCGCACATGCATTTCATAGATGATCATGTCCTTAAACGCATGTCCCGGACGTTTGCAGTCTTCCCAGTCAAAACCGGAATTAACCACTCTGGCTTTATAAACAAAATTTTCCTCTTTCTTTTTTCCCCATACACTCTGATTCGTCACAGCCTTCGCATAGGGGTCTAAAATAATCTTATTCTTATCAAACAAAAGCCCCTTCGACTCATCATAAGGGCCGTCAAAACTATAAGCATATTCAAATTCTGTAATATCCAACCCGTACACGATCATGGAAAACGTATGCCCTACCCTGAAAGAATTCGGAAACGGCAGTCTGGCATAGGGTTCTTTTCCTTCCCTGTGATATAATAGCAGCGTACAGGAAGTTGCCCCGATGGAATGCACCGTAAAACAGACGCCTTCATTGATACGCATCGCGCCATTGGTCTGATAGATACCGGGACGCACTTTAAAGCCGTTGATCTCTGTAGTCGGCTTCAAGCGTTTTCTCTGGTTCGCTATCGTCTTAAACTCACTCTTATTCATACACCGGTTTCCCTTGCTTATATTTAATGCTATTATTTTATCGAATATTAATAGAAAATGCAAGACCGGCATTCTCCTCCGGTGCAAATCCATGCGCATCCCTCGGAGATTCTAAGAAAGCACTGATTTAATCTTCCTTAACAAATACAAGAACAAAATAAAAAAATCTCCAGTAAAACCGAAGATTTCCATAGTAAAATCTCTGCGTGCAATAGCACGAAAACTGGGCTAGCTGGATTCGAACCAGCGAATGCAGGGATCAAAACCCTGTGCCTTACCGCTTGGCGATAGCCCAGTAGAAGGTGGATAGAGGGACTCGAACCCTCGGTCTCCAGAACCACAATCTGGCGCGTTAACCAACTACGCCATACCCACCATAGAAATCAGGACTATCCAACATGTCACAAGACCGCCATAAGATATCGTTCTTATAACAAGCGTGCCCAAAGGGATTCGAACCCCCGACCCACGGCTTAGAAGGCCGTTGCTCTATCCAGCTGAGCTATGGACACATAATAAACACGCTCTGACACAGATGCCATTATCTCAAAAAAATTGCTCCTTGTCAAGGGATTTTCTCATAACTCTTATTTTTTACAGTAGTTTTGCTAAAGCAATCAGGATTGCAAGCATCACGATTGCTTTGATCAGCTCGATCAGTGCCTTCTTTCTGTTCTCCTTCTCGCCCTCCTCTGTCTTACCGTAAGCCACATTGTCACAAATGGCAGTCTCCTCCGGAAGTACACCCCGAAGTCTGGAAACTATTGCATACAACTCATCCTCCGTCGCGAAATACGCTCTCCACACAGGTGTTTTCTCATTTTCGGCGAGAAAAATATTCAACGCATAACAATACCGCACATGTCCCCGTCCCACAAAATATCTGTCCCGCTCTAAAACCGCCTTCTTAATATCCCTGTTCCGGATAATGCGGCTTTTAAACGGCTGCCGGAAGTAGCAGTAATCTGCTGCAGCCTGCATCTCGCACAACTGCCCCTGCGGAACAGGCGCATAACCAAGTACCATGGCGGACTGCATCTGTCTGGCAAACTCCTGTCGTTCTGTATCCGTGGGAAGATCCTTCTCAACAGATACCAGCAATGGCTTTATCAACCGCCTTTTGTAGCTTAGGAAAAAAACAGCAATCACAAGGCAAACGACCTGCAAAATCAAAACTACCGCAGTCATGATTCCTCCGCCGTCCAACAAAAGAACCAGCATCGACAATATAAACGGTATCATAAGGATAACCAGCAAAATACTCATGATGCGGAATCTTCTACTCTTTTCCCTGATCCCTGCCTTTTCCTGCTCCAGCCAGCTTTCAAACAAATTTTCCATGGGATTCATCTGCCTCCTTTACTGCCTTGATTCGCCATGGGATCGCACTAATGATTCCTTCATCCTCCGTTTTTGCTCATACATTCGCTCGTCAGCTAAGCGCACAACCTCATCCGCCTGCAGTCCCGTTCCTTCTGTGCTGCTGGCAATGCCGTAAGCCACGGCAACCGGAATCGGAAGCTGCTGCTCCTTATTCACACGGACAATTGTATCCTTTAAGCGGGATTCCATTTGCTTGATTGCGGCTGCGGACGAATACTCTACTACAGCAACAAATTCATCGCCGCCATATCTGCCGCAAAAGCCTTCCTCCCCAAAGACTTCCCTGATTATCTGCGCAACTGCAGAAATCAGGCGGTCGCCTATGTCATGGCCATATTGGTCATTTGCAATTTTCAAATTATTCACGTCAAAAAAGAAAACGGTATAGTCCTTTTTCTTTTTCATATCTTCAAAATAATCCAGGCATCTGCGCCGGTTCGCAATCCCGGTCATACCATCTAAGTATGCCATCTGCTCTAACTGCTGTTTCTCCTTCACACTGACTACGTGCTCTAAAACATGCAGAACATAGCTAATCAGCATAACAACCAGAAAGACATAAAGCCCCAGCGAGGTAATAGACGCAGTATCCATATCTATGTGGAACTTCCCGGTTGTTTCCACATAAAACAGCAGCATGTCAGACATAGCAAAAAATACGTATAAGATAACACCAAACCGGATGAGTATCCGTTTATTATCGCCCCGGCTACGCACAAGTATGAACTCTGCCAAAATGGCAACCGCTACTATCGCAATCAGCACATGCACTACCTTTAAAAACCTGCAATAGTGGTATTGCTCTGTGGTGAAATTCAGCACCGTAGTCACCCCAAAAACCGTTATCAGCACACCCGCCAAAATCTTCATTGTCTTCTGAAACAACTTATTCGGCTCCACATAGCATAAAAACATACAAAACGGCGCCGGCGCAAAGAAAATCCCTACATACTCCGCCAGCCCACAGAAGGTGACATTATTTGAAATAACATAAAACATCCTTTCATAGCCCATCTGCCACATCATCAGACCAACACAAAAGCTCGATAAGTACAAGCCCTGCATTTTAATCTCGCCGCCCCCGCCCCAACAGAGCAGAACAAAGAACATGCCGGCAAATACCACCAGCACTGACATGGACAAAAGATAGGAGGCAGCATTGTCTCCCAGCAAAAACTGTATCTTGTTTTTTGCCTCACAGACCATGACCGTATTCAGCTTGGTAAAGTCGGTATAGTCCACAACCGTACATTCCAGAGTGAGTGCGTCTCCCCAAGCCACATCCGGCACATCCGCACAGACCAGAACATTGCCAATGGCACGTCCTTTCTCACTCTCATTATTCCCATAGCTGTAAAGGACCTCTCCCTGATAAGACAACTCCACCGCACACTGGTAGACGCTGCAAAACAAAACCGCATTGGATATTTTCTTTTCCACCGGCAGCGGAATCGTCACTATAATCCGGTCACCTTTTTCTGATGTTTGAAAATAATTGCTGTCATAGTGTTCCACTGCCCCATCTGCCCGCTCCGCATCTATTGACACATAGGAGTCCAAAATAAAACCTTCCCCTCTGTCGCTTTCCGTCAATTTGGAAACAATCAGGGAAAAGATGATTAAAAGCAGAATTAGCATCCCGATCAATTCAAATAGATATTTTTTTGACATTTTTTATGACCATTTCTTTAAAATCAGATGATTCCCTGATTGGATTGCTTTTTAGCCACAAGTATTACAAAAAAGCTTGAAGACTACAGATCTACAAATCAACGCTGCCCGTAACCTTGCCTCCGTTTGCAACGTAATAGGCTTTACCATCCTCCGGTTTTACATATAAATCAATGCTCTTTAATACGTCTTTGTTCCCTTTTTTATAATCCTTTACCGCCTTATCCATCACTTTGTCCATATCATACTGGCTTGTATTTACTTCCAGATATACGTTTTTCTTACCTGCCATGTCTCTGCCCCTTTCTCTATATCGGCATACCCGTCTTACCATTATTAACCGTCTTATCTACGGCCTTTCCACATTGCTCCAAATACAGATTCATTTTAAACCAGCCTGCTTTTCCTGTCAACTGTTTGTTCCCCACGAGCATTCCGGTTTAGAGGCCGATTCGCAGCAGCAATAGAATAACCGCACAGAACATAATGGTATAAATCCGTGTCCTTCCCGCCATCCTTCTCGAATAAGGGTTGGCAGGTATTATCTCTTCATAAAAAACCCATTGGTCTATCTCCTCCTTCAGTTCTTCTGCAGTCATTGATATTTCTCTCTGTGCCAGCTGCCATTTTAGCTGTTCCATCCGACTGCGGTATTCATAATAGCAGGAAAGCACCCGTATCAGTTTCCTTTCTTCCACCGCATAATTTTCTTCCGGCTTAGAAAGTTCTCTTTCCGATTCTGAAACCGCTCTTAAAACATCTGTTTTCATCGGCTCATAAGTATTTATC
>CAMWHY010000038.1 GCA_947174185.1 uncultured Lachnospiraceae bacterium
GTCCTATGATATGCCGGAATACACTCCATGCGCAGCAGGTCATTTTTTAACGCCAGCGGCTTTCCATATTCCTTTTGCAGTCTTCTTTGACAGTTTGTCCATGACCGCTTCTTTTCCTGCCATCCAACGATACAGACCATCAGAAACAGTCCCAGCAGAATGCCTGCCCATACCCCAAAATTCATCCGATCTTAATCTCCTATTCTGTTGCATCTAACTATCATAACTTCCGTCGTCATCCTGCAAAGTCGGGTCCAAAACTTTCCGGAAGCAGCTCACTGAGTTTCATCTTTTTATAATCCGTCTCCGATCTGGCAACGATCACCAACATCTGATCCGGTTCGCAAAACTCCCGCAGAACTTGCCGGCAGATCCCACAGGGAAAAGCATAAGTCAATTCCTTATTCCTCATGCCGCCTATAATAGCGATCGCCTTGAAACGAATCTCCCCTTCGCTGACCGCACAGAAAACAGCCGTCCTTTCTGCACAGTTGGTCGCACCATAAGATGCATTTTCGATATTGCAGCCCTGATAAATCTTCCCGCTATCCGTCATCAGCGCTGCACCCACCATAAAATCAGAATATGGCGCATATGCTTTTTTCCTCGCCTCCATAGCAGCACGGATTAATTCTTTTTCTTCCATATAGTAGGATTCCCCCATTTTTCAAAATCATCGGCAAAAACGCTTTTTAACTTTTGCGTACATTTTATCATATGGAATGCCTTCCAGACAACTGCCAGAATAGAAAAGCCGTACAAAAAATTTTTCTTTTTGCTATCCTGCTTCCACGATATCCACCCCGTCTTTTGGGGAATGATTCACCTCTTCACAGATTTCCGCCACAATCCTGCCGATTTTTTCATAATGAGAATCCTCCCGACCGGTGATTATATAATCGCAGCTCACAGACAATACTTGTGAAATATTATATAAAACCCATACGGAAAATCCCTTCTTTCCCACCTCAAGATCATACAAAAATCTTGATGATACACCTATCTGCCTTGCAAAGACATCCCGGGAATACCCCTTTTCCACCCTTAAACGCGCGATTCTTTCCCCAATCTCTTTATAATCCATAATAAAAACCATACCTTTCCATAATATGCGAAATACTATAGATTATAAAAATTGATCTGCTATCAAAAGTAATTTTTTCGTCAATTCTTTCATTTTTAGCGTAAATTGCAAAATCAATCGAAAAAACCGGTCATTTGACATTATTTTACATATTCATTTTAGATTTCACAGATATCGCGCAAAAAAACCATATCGCATCATCTTTTTACATATCCTTACTTTAACCAAATATTTCCATTTTTTCATCATCATTTTAAAAATACGGTGAAATAATTATGCTACAGAAAATTCAGACAAAATATGAACTGACAGATTATCAGACAAAGCTGTTAAAATATTATCTCATGGTTTTTTTTGGAGAAACAGGAAAACTTTTGGCAATCGGATGCCTGTTTCCGAATCAGTATCCCATCTACTTATGGTGCGTATTGCTGTTAGCAGTGATCCATACGGCAACCGGCGGCGCGCACTGCCATACTTATCTGGGGTGTCTGGCAGCCTCCGCCGTCCTCTTTGTCTTGTGTATCGATGTTTTACCCTATGTGGAGATCCTCCTGATCTGGCGTATTACGCTCCTCATCGCATGCGGCATCATCAACTGCCATATCGGTCCTGTCATGACAAGAGAACGCAGGGCGAGGTTTCAAGATGAAGAAAGGCTTGCAAAAAGCACAAAAAGGGCATTGTTTCGTGTATTATCAGTCATCGGCTGTTTTATCATATATTCCTGTTGTTATCCGGAGACAATCCTTGCCAAGGCAGGTTTCTGGATCATCTTGCTGGATGCATTACAGCTGACGGCTGCCAAAATTACGAATCTCATCAGAAAGGAGGATTAAACCATGAAGAATTTTATCAAAACTGCTCTGCTGGTCCTGCTGGCAAACACCATCATTACACCACCAGTCCATAGCCTTATCTTCTTTGGGGAATATCCGTTTCCTGAGGATTGATTGCCAAAAAAGCTCTCCGTCTTATCAGGAGAGCTTTTTTGCAGTAATCTTAAAACAGACCCAGTTCTTTCCCTTCCGGTCCTGATTATAAAAAGCAAGGTCAAGATGATACCTGTCGCAGATATCCCTGACATTGTGCAGCCCGTATCCTCTGCCGTCCCCCTTGCTGCTAACCCCCTTTTCAAAGCATTTCGAGATATATTCCGGATCAAGGACTTCCCCACGGTTCTTCACTTCCAGCACAAGACCCTCTCCATTCTCCAGCGCTGTTACAGACAGCCGTTTTTCATCTGTCTGTGCCAACGCCTCCGCAGCATTGGTGATGAGGTCATTGGCGACTTCAATCAGCTTATATACCGGCAGCCGGTACCCATCCAGATCCCCTACCTTTACTTTATAATCTATATCGATGCCCTCCTTGGACAGACTTTGGAGTTTTCCGAATAAGAATCCGATAAAGAACGGGTTTCCTTCCTTTAGCAACTTATTATAACGGTTATCTGATTGTATCTCATGGATATAAAGCGTCTGCGCATTTTTAAGTTCTTCATAATTATCTGTGGTATACTGCAGGCTGACGATGGAGTTCAAATGATTATCAAACTCATGCTGGCGCATCCTGACAATATCGATCAGGTCCTCATACGCATGGATATAGGTATTATAACATTTCACCTCCGCGTCCATCTCCACTCTCTTGATACGAAATCCATGCCATATCGACAGGACGCTGCAAATCACAATCGCATACAGAAAGATGACCAGATATTCTTCAATGTTCATTCTATTATAGACTTTATATAATATAATGGCTAAAACGATAAAAGAAAACAGGACGATAAGCCCAATATTCATAAACGGGTTCCATTTCTGGATCGCCTCTGAAATGACATGCCATTTTTTCTTCCTTAACAAATAAAACGTTAGAGGGATTGTGCCACTGGCTATCACTATTATTGCATTTTCATTTAACCAGAAACCCAGAAGAAAATGGTAAAGCGTAAGATATAATACCTGCAGGATTCCGACAAGAAAGATATATAATATATTGTTCACTAGGATCGGCTTCCATTTCCATCCATACTGAAATCCGCAAAATACCGCAATTACAGGATACACGATAATCGTTAAGGAATCATTCCAATGATATACTTCCAGTATCGTATAAAAAATCACATCAAATAAAATTAAACTTATAGTTAGTTTATCTAAACGGAACTTCTCGCCATACAGCAGTGATAAACACAATAAGACAGAAAGAATTTCAAAAAAAAACTGCAGAATGAACATAGCTATCGTCATTTTATTTTCCTCTCAATCTTTTTAACGAAGCTGATTCCAATATCGATCTTCGTGTGCTCCGGATCATCCAAAGTGATATAACGGTTCACAAAATCTATCGATTCAATATACTGCCTGTTGACCAGCGTGTTCCTGCTGCATTGAAACAGACGGTCGGTACGCACTTCCTTCAGAAGCTGGCTGCATGTCTTATAGGGTATTTTCAGCTGGCTTCCGTTTCTATGATGGACGGTCATCTCATGATTTTCATTTCTTGTATAAATAATATCCTCGACATTGATCGGATAAATAACTTTATCTTTCTTAAAATAGATCGTCTCAGAAAGGCTTTTGTTATTTTCAAAACGCAGCGCTCCCCGTATCAATTCCTTTGCCTGTTCCACATCGATAGGTTTCTCCAGGTAGCCATAGCAGTGCAGCTTCCGAAAAGCGTATAACTGCGGGTCTTCCAAGGATGTAGTAAAGATAAATGGCGTGAACAGATACTTCTGCATCTCTCTAATACATTCTGCAAACTTAATACCGGAAGTATCACCCATGATTTTTGTGTCTAACACGATATCAATAATAAAAACATCGATATCCTTCTCCATTGCATGTCTGTAGGCAGCCTCACTGCTTGCTGCCACCAACACCTCAACAGACGGGTCTATCGATGCTATTATCTTTTTTAACATATTGGCGCTATTTATATTATCTTCTGTGATCAATATACATTTTGTCATCTCTTGTTTTTCGTTTTCTTTGTATTTTTAGTGCGGGAACTGTCCTTAGGGACGCCTTCCCTAACCTGATCCAACATTTGAAGCAGATGTTCTTCCCTGCTTTTCGCACTGACACGTCTGTCATCCGAAGTCATCATGATAAACAGCCTGAGCAACAGCTTCTCCTTATCAGAATCATCCAATGCGGTCATTCTATTCCAAATAGCTTCTTGATCATCCTTTTCTCCAAAAAGAAGATAATCTACCGAAAACCTTAACTTCTTTTTCATTTTATGTAAGGTGGCAATACTGATATTATTTTCGCCGCTCTCCATTTTCTTATAAAGCTGGACAGAAATATCAAGAAACTCTGCAAACTGCTCCTGCGTATATTTTAAATTCAGCCTTAGTTCTTTCAGTCTGCCTGCAATTTCTTTATTATTATAAGATTTCGCCATTGCATGCACCTTTCTGCTCCTATTCCTACTAAAAAATATTTTATAAAAATAATTTTGGTCCTTCCATATACGTTTTAGGTTCTTTTCGTCTAATTTTATATGTTTTTTGTGAGGTTTTATAAAAAAATAAGAAAAGCGCCCATATGAAAGGCGCTTCCCCTGTAGTTCCCAAATCTCCTAACAAACTTTCACTAAAACAGCTGATATATTATCCTTTTCTCCATAAAGCATGATCTCTTTTATCATATCTTCCAGTTTTCTCCTGATTTCATCATCCTTTTCAAAGTTGTTCTCCAACAGTTGTTGATCCAATTTTTTGGTAAACAGCATATGATAAAAACCATTCGTACATAATAGAAAGCTCTCTCCGCTATGTACACTGCCATTCGCAAAGTATGGGGCCACCAGATCTGAACATCCCATCAAAGATTGGAATTGCTTTCTTTTTTCTCCGGCCAATTTTTTATTCTCCTGCCGGATTTCATGTCCTTCGATACGATAAAGCCTGTTGTCTCCCACATCAGCAGTATAGTATCTTCCATCCGGCAGTAATAAAATAACGGTCAATGTGGTTCCCAGCTTTATCCCTTTCTGCTTTCCATACCCCCATATCCGCTCATTCAGTTCTTCTATGATCGCCTTCCAGTCTGACACTATTCTCTCGGAATCTTCTATTGCTTCCTCAAGATGATTCCGAAACCATATGGAAAATTCCCTGACGACAGTATTGGCAGCCACGTCTCCTCTTGCCAAACCGCCCATACCGCCGCATACGATCGCAAACAGCGCTTCCCCTTTTTCCATATTCTTTTTTCTAAGACAGATTTTATCCTGATTGATCTTTCTTGTAGTACCTCTGTCGCTGACTGCACCAGCAATATAACTCAGCTTTATCGGTTTCGACATGTGCCGCTCTACTCCTTTCTTTTGTATTCTTAATATTATATTTTATCCGATATCATAAATAATTGATATAGACTATAGTACGCATAATTACGAACTATTGTTCCTTTAAATAATGATACAGATCATACCACCATTACTGTCATTGACGATCTTCTGCATCGTATCCTGTAACTTCACCTGACTTTCTTCACCAATTGCCGTGATCTTGCTGTTGATACCGTCGTTGACAAGCTGTTCCACTGTCTTCCCAAAGATATTGGTCTCCCAGATTCCTTCCTGATCAACACCAGCTTCATTGATATACTGGATCAGGTCATTGGCCTGCTGTTCCGTTCCGACGATCGGTGCAATCTCTGTCTCTACATTAGCTTTGATCAAGTGAAGGCTGGGACTGTATGCCTTGATTTTCACCCCGTATTTATTGCCGTGGCGGATAATTTCCGGTTTATCCAATACGATCTCACCGCGTTCCGGCGTTACAACGCCATATCCTTTAGCACGAACCGCCTCCATGGCATTCTTTACTTTCTCATATTCCCTCTTAAGTTCGGACAGCTGCTTCATCTTGCTAATCAACTGATACTCGCAGCTGATCTCTTCTCCCGACATCTCACTTAACATTTCATAGTAACACTGCTCCGGAACATCAATTGCAACAGCGATATTACCGTCCGCCATAGAGACCTGATCCACCTTGCACCGTTTGATATACTCACTGTCCATCTGTAATGATTTTTCATTAAAATCCCTGATCAGTCTGACATCACCGGCAAGAGTCTTGATATGCTCTACGATATCCGCTTTCATCGGATGATTTTTATCCAGTATTTCTACCCATTTCGGCATGTAGAATTCGATCTTAGCTATTGGGAATTCATATAATATCTGCTCCATGATATTATGGATATCCTCTTTTTTCAGCTGTTCGCAATTTACCGGCATAGTATAGATCCCATACTTTTCATACAATTCCTGTGCAAGCGTCTTCGCTTCTTCACTATAAGGTCTTGTCGTATTCAGTAAAATGATAAAGGGCTTTCCCTGCTCCTTTAATTCCTTGATGGTCCGTTCTTCCGGCTCTATGTAATTTTCTCTTGGTATCTCGCCGAAACTTCCATCGCAAGTTACGACCACACCGATCGTGGAATGATCCCTGATCACCTTGCCGGTTCCTACTTCCGCTGCCTCTGTGAAAGGAATCTCTTCTTCAAACCACGGTGTCTTCACCATACGTTCTTCATCTTCCTCCATATGTCCGGCAGCCCCTTCCACCATATAACCGACACAGTCGATCAGCCGTATCTTAACCTTCGTCTCATCGTTTAATGAAATTTCCGCCGCTTCCTTTGGAATAAACTTCGGTTCTGTGGTCGTGATCGTCCTGCCGCCGGAACTCTGTGGAAGTTCATCCACGGCACGATTCTTTTCATGTTCTCCCGTCATATTGGGAAGCACCAGAAGGTCCATAAACCGTTTGATAAACGTTGATTTTCCTGTCCGGACCGGCCCAACTACGCCGATATAGATCTCCCCTTTCGTCCGAACCTCCATATCCTTGTAGATGTCACGATATTCCATAATCCAACTTTCTCCTTTCCATGGTCTGGCAATCTGTGCCATCAGGCACATCCGGAACTCTTTCCTCTTCCTCCGGCTCTACCCATATTGTTTTCCGATATCAATATATGAAAACCCGGAATCTATTATGACTTTTCTCATGAAATAATTTGCAATAACACCTATCTTTTGATACAATATACGCGAAGAGAACTAGGCGTATACGCTGCGCAGCATAACACCATGAGGAACTTCTATGCATATGATCGAAATTAGTAATATAAACTTTTCCTATAAACGAAATCCCATTTTAAAAAATCTCTCCCTGCAGATTGGGCAAGGAGAATGTATCGGTATTGTCGGCGCCAATGGCTGCGGAAAATCCACGCTCCTTTCCATTCTTGCCGGAAGCAGACGTGCTGCATCCGCTTCCATGATCTATGATGGAAAAGATATTGCCGGAGATCCAAAGATCCTGTCTCATCTGATAGGCTATGTTCCGCAGGAGAATCCCCTCCTACCCGAACTAAGCGCATATGATAACCTATTTCTCTGGTTTCATGGAGGAAAAAAAGCTTTTGAGCAGGCGCTGCATCAGGAATCCATGGAAATGCTGATGTTAACAGAGTTTCTCCATAAGCCGGCAAAAAGTTTATCCGGCGGTATGAAAAAAAGAGTCAGTCTGGGGATTGCTCTGTTAAACGATCCTAAACTTTTGATCCTGGATGAACCTTCGGTTGCTCTGGATCTTCCTTGCAAGCAGGATATGCATCATTATCTTAGCAAATGCCTGTCTTCCGGAAAGACCGTTCTGATCACGACCCATGAGGAAGCAGAGCTTGACCTTTGTACTACGCTTTATATCTTGAAAAATGGTTCGCTTCATAAGGTAAACAGAGATTTAAGAGGTAACGCGCTGATCAGTCAATTTTAATAAAGTCCTACCAATTAAGAAAGGAAGCATATCATTTATGAAATCAAAAAAAGTATTTTTCATCATTATCCCCATCTGCCTTGCTTTAGTTGCCGCCATTGTACTGGTGGTTCTCTTTGCAACAGGCGCTTTTCTGTCGCCAAAGGCAAGAGTCATGCTTGCACTTTCCAGAACCTTCGGTTCGGGCAGCATCATCTCTGAATATTCCGGTAATACCAACGTCTCCGAATATGGATACGCTCCAGAATATCTGGCAGATCTGTTAAAAATCTCAGATACCTTTACTTCCATGCAGGAACGCGGTTATTCCTTTGATTCTTCCTTTACTATCACTGATCTTGAAACAGAAGATGCTTTCAGTTTCGATACATTATCCGGCACTGGAATGAAACTCTCCGGCGATGTTGATACCATCAACAGAATTGCCTATTATAAGCTGACCAGTCAGTACAGTTTTGTTCGGGTTTCTCTCGGAGAATACTACATTAATGATAACTCCATCTCCATGGCAATGCCGAAATATTTTGATGGATATCTTACTCTCCCTACGGATACTTTTGGATCTTCCTACAATGCCTCCATTTTCCCTTCTGCAATGGGATTAGGCAAGATTCCCCAAGAACTGGAATCCCAGATCTCCTTTTCTGCATATGACCTGCTTTGCTATTCATCATCGGAGGAAGATTCATTTTGGGCTGATGAAGATAATCTTTCCGCCTTAATGGATTTTTACGACGCCATAGAAGTCGAAAAAACAGGGGAAACCAGATCCATTTTAATCGGCGCGAAACAGCAGGACTGCAGCGAATATAAAATCACGTTTGACGAAGACGCCGTCCTGTCCCTGATCGAATCCTACGAAGACTGGTATTTTTCTTCCAATGAGGAAACCCTTGAAAAATATGAAGCATATTATGCTTATCTCGCTACTCTTGATGACTCAGGCATAGACCCTTCCTCAACACTCAGCGATATCATCGAAAGTATCTTTGACGGATATAAGGATCTTCTGGCTGTTGACCATGAAATATATGTATATCTGGATAATAAAGACCGTCTGGCTGCGGCATCCTATGAAAATGAACTGGATACCAGCAGCTTAAGCAGCCTTCTGAACGGCGATTTTACTGACACCGCAGAGGAGCTGATCAATGAATACTACGACCCCTATGATGATTTTGACGATCTTATCGGTGATCTTTATTTTGGATATCTCGATGGGAGCTATCCAAATGTTGATGATTTAAATGACAGCACTACTGATTCCACTAACGCTTCCGACTTGCCCGAATCCTGTAGAATTTCTGCTGAAATCATCTTTCACGGTAGGGATTATCTGCCGGAACGATATGAAGGCTCCCTTCTGTTTGCTTTGGATAATGGGTATTCCTGCGACATCAGCTATACAGGGGAAAACAAAACTGAGACCGATAATTTGCTTCACAGCGTTCTATACGCAGCTCTCGACTTATCAGATAACGATACAACAAACCATTTGGATCTGGTATACAACGTATCTTATCAGACGCAGGACCATAACCTTACAGCCGAAATAACTGCAACTGATGAAAATAATTTGGATATCCTTGATATTACATTGGACAGTACAGCAGAAGTGAACAATGATACCATCGAACTTGAACTGGAAGAATTGGTCCTGACCACCAGATCAGAAGCCGGTAAAAACGGTATCAGCATTACTGCCGAAGCTTCCATTTCTCCTTTATCAGACCGTGTTCCCATCCCGGAAGGCAGGGAACGCAACCTGTTTACCATGAGTGATGGAGACTACGAACTGCTATTTGAAGAGATCATGGATAATTTTTGGTAATATCTACAGGGAGAAACTAAATGTTTCCATTTATAAAATGTTGTTCTGCAGAATTAAAAAAAGGACTGAAAGAACTCCCTTATGCGCTGTTGGGAATGTTTGTGCTGTGCCTGATTCTGGGTACGGTTGCTTTCTGTGCCGCAAGACTCCTATATCAGCAGGAGGATCTGACGCGTTCTGACGTAGCAATCGTCACTGATGATATAGATGACGACTATCTACAGCTTGCATTGAATCTCATCAACAATATGGACAGCACTTCTCTTACTATGGATTTTCATGTGATGTCTGATCAAGAAGCACGTCTGGCTTTGCAGAAACGTCAGATCATCGCCATTCTTTTCCTTCCGGAACACTTGATCAACGGGATCCTTTATGGATCTAACCCGCCTATCCATGTTCTATTTGCAACGAATGACGCTCTGTCCTCTGTTTTCCTGACGGAAACGACTCTTGCCGGCGCAAGGCTTTTATCCGGTGCACAGGCCGCGATCTATGCCGCCGGTGAGATCCATACCGCTCTGGGCATGCAGGACGCTCTTTCCGATGCCTATGACAGGATCAACCGGACCAATCTTAATTACGCACTGAATCGGGAAAAACTCTTTATCGAAGATGCCACCTCTTTGCAGGGGACCCGCAGTACCGCGATATATTATGCTGCATCCGGCATCCTGCTTGTCCTGTTATTTATCACGACCGCATTTTCAGCGATGCTGCGGCGGGAAAGCCGGGATTATTACCAGCTTTTATTCAGCCGCAATATCTCTTCCATCCAGTATCTGCTTGCAAGAATATGCAGCTTTGCCCTGTTCTTCTTTCTATTGCAGATTCTGTTTTATCTGATTGCCTCATCGGTTCCTGCATTGGAGGAGATGGAAGAACTGATTCTCCGTCCCCGAAACATCTTTCGCAACAACTGCCTGATCTTTTTCCTGATCAACAGCTTTTTTCTTGCAACCTATGCCAATATGATCTTTCTTGCAGCAAAAGACGTTTCCGGCGGGATTCTGATCTCATACAGCATCAGCAGCTTGATGGCATTTTGTTCCGGCTGTATCATCCCTGCTGCGTTCTTCCCGGTCTCACTGCAAAAAATATCCGCTTATCTTCCTACTTATTATCTGCACAAAGGACTGATTGAACTGCTGGAGGGCTCCCGGATTACATTATCCGTTCCCATCCTGATCTATCCTGCGCTCTTCTTCCTGTTCTGTATGATCATATTCTGTTGTCGCAGGAGGTATAACCACTTATGAAATTCCTTCGATTATTTTATATGCTGTTAAAACAATATATTCGAAAACCGGAATGTCTGCTTCTGCTGCTTTCCCTGCCGGTTCTGACCATCCTGTTCTCCCATGTATCGAAGACAGAGGAACAGACGATACAGGCAGTCTGCTATATCCCCTCCGTTACCCTGGAGGATCTTGACGGCGGTGTTGTATCCGGTCTCAACACAGCGATTCACGCCGATACCGCTCTGACGTCGCTTGCACATAAACTTTCTTCGTATGATGGCTTATATACCTTCCGGCTCTGCGCTTCTGAGCAGGAAGTCTACGATGCTGTTGCTACCAGTCGTGCCGAATGCGGTTATATCTTTTCAGAAACTCTCTATGAAGAACTGTTAAGCGGCAATTTAAAGGGTTTGGTCACCACAGTTGCCTCCCCGTCCACCACGATGCTGCCCGTCATTAATGAAACAGTTTATTCTTTGGTATTTGAAGATCTTGCCCTTCTTTCCTTAGAGCGGTATCTGGAAGAAGACAGTGTGATCTCCACAGAATATGACATTCTGTATGATGATGAAATGATCGAAGAACTCTATCAAAAATATATGCTTGGCGATTCCACCTTCCATTTTGAATATGACGGCAGTCCGGATGATTACCTGCTTACTACGACGACTGTACTCCTTTCCCCCATCCGCGGACTTCTTTCGGTACTGATGCTGTTGTCCGCATTGACCGGAGCCATCTCCTACTACCGCCTTGCCGAAAATCCGGTATTTGATACATGGAAAGTACGCGTCGGGTGCATTGCCATCCCGGTTCTCTGCACGTTTCCGGTCATGCTGCTCTGCATCCATTTTGCCGGTTTTAGCGCCGGTCCCGGAAAAGAGATCTGTCTCCTTATTCTGTATGCCGCTGCCTGCGTCCTAAAGACTCTTATTCTGACTCTGTTCACCAAAAAAAGGGTAATATTTTCTTCCCTATTACCCCTTCTAATCCTTGCGTGTCTGGTCTTCACGCCGGTATTCATCGATATCTCTGTGTTTCTGCCGGCTCTGAAGCCACTATCCTATCTTTTCCTGCCGTACTACTATCTAAGAGTTTTTTAAACCCGTTTCATCAGAATTTCCATCGCATCGTTCAGCCCCGCAACCGTCAGCGGCAGCATCGGGAACAGTGCCTTGATCCGCGTCTCAGCTTCCCGCCATGGTGCCGGAACCAATGACATCTTCGGATTGAGCCAGACGATCTTTTTATATTTTCTGCGCATTCTCATGAGCCATTCCTCACCGGAATATCCGCCGTTCGGTCCGCGGTAATTACCGTCCTTCGCATAAAGCTCCTCCGGAGCCATAGCAGCATCCCCGACAATGATTACCTTAAAATCCTTATCCAGATTGCGGAACATCCACTCTGTCTCGATCCAGTCTCCATTCTCGCATTCCGGTGTCTTATAGACATGGGAATAGATGCAGTTATGAAAATAATATGCTTTCACTTCCTTGTAATGATTGGATTTGTGTACTGCCTGAAACAATTCGTTTAACAGATTACAGTACGGGATCATCGTTCCGCCGGAATCCATCAGCAGAAGCAGTTTGACGGAATTTTTTCTCGGTCTGTCCATCACGATCTGTAAACATCCGCCATTGTTGCATGTCTTATCTACGGTCTGATCTATATCCAGCTCAGTCTTGGGAATATCCAGCTTCGTTGAAAACTGCCTGAGTTTACGGAGCGCCATCTGGAACTGCCGGTTATCCAGCATCCGGTCATCCCTGAAATCGCGGTACTTCCTCGCCCCGATCACCTGAAATGCCGACTGGTATCCGGTGCTTCCTCCTACCCTGATTCCGCCGATATTACCGCCTGTATTACCAAAAGAAGTTTTTCCCATCGTTCCAATCCAATAGGAACCGCCGTTGTGTTCACTGTCCTGATCTTTCAGACGCTGCTTATACTTCTGCTCCACATCATCCTTATCGATCTGGATCTGTTCCACCCGGTTTAAATACTCCTTATCTTCTTCATGCAGCATATCGTTCATTTCCGGTTTATCCAGCCACCTTAACATCCGGTTCGTCACTTCGTCATCGGAACGGATTCCTTTGAAGCACTCGTCAAACGCCATGTCAAATTTATCAAAATCCGTTTCACTTTTGACTAAGATCATCCTTGCGACATAATAAAACTTCGTCAGACTGCTTTCACAAAGCCCCTGATCCAATGCCTGCTGCAGCGTCAGCCACTCACTAAGCGTTACATCTAATCCTTTATTTTTTAATGTCTGAAAAAATATACCGAACATAATCCCCCGCACAGAATTTGTTTTTTAATGATGATTTTTCACTGTCTCCAGATCTTCGTCTTTCTTAACGATCACTCCTACAAATGGCAGCTTCTCCATTAATGTATCCGCTGGGATGCCGCCAAGCTGCAGCGCATTGACCCAATCGATCAGCTCTGATGTACTTGGTTTCTTGCGGATATCCCGTATCCCTCTGATCCAATAGAATACCTCCATGGCATTTTTTAATAGATTCTCCTCGATTTCCGGATAATGGGTCTTTACGATCTCCTCCATAAGCTCTTTATCAGGGAAATCAATATAGTGGAAGATACATCTTCTTAAGAATGCATCCGGCAGTTCCTTCTCTGCGTTAGAAGTAATGATCACGATGGGACGCTGCTTTGCCTTTACCGTCCGCTTGGTCTCATGGATATAAAACTCCATCTGATCAAGTTCCCACAACAGGTCATTGGGAAATTCCAGATCCGCCTTGTCGATCTCGTCAATTAAAAGCACGACCTGTTCATCGCTCTCAAATGCTTCGCCCAGTTTTCCAAGCTTGATATAACGGGCGATGTCATCTACGCCTTCTTCCCCGAACTGACCGTCATATAATCGCTGGATCGTGTCATACACATAAAGACCTTCCTGAGCCTTTGTAGTTGATTTGATATTCCAGATAACCAGTTTTTTTCCAAGAGAGTTGGCAACCGCCTGCGCAAGCATCGTCTTTCCGGTGCCGGGTTCCCCCTTGATCAGCAAAGGCTTTTTCAGAGCAATCGCAACATTAACACTCGCCATCAGCTGCTCGCTTGCAACATATTCTCCTGTACTTTTAAATTCAGTCTGCATTACATCCCCTAACCTTTCTTAATTTATGTATGGTCATTTATGAAACTCTGTTTATGAAAACATGATATCGTTTTTACTCATGTACATCCCCCGCCACCAAATCTGACAGCCACGGAAGTCTCGTATGCTCCTCCTTGCTTTCCCGAAGCATCAGTTCCTTCACGACATCGCATGCCTTCTTACCTTCAAATAAGATTTCATTGACCTTCTCTACGATCGGCATCTCTATCTGGTATTTTCTGCCAAGTCCAATTGCCGCCTTGGCGGAATATACGCCTTCTACCACCATCTTTACTTCATCCATGGCCTCTTCCATCGTCTTTCCCTGTCCGATCAGGATACCTGCGCGGCGGTTTCTGGAATGCATGCTGGCACAGGTAACGATCAGATCACCGATACCGGATAATCCTGCAAAGGTTTCCAGCTGTCCTCCCATCGCCATGCCCAGACGGCTGATCTCCGCAATCCCCCTTGTGATCAGTGCCGCCTTGGTGTTGTCCCCATATCCAAGTCCGTCCGCCATACCTGCGGCGAGGGCGACAACATTCTTCAAAGCTGCACCCAATTCAATGCCGATCACATCCGGTGAAATATAAGCCCGGAACACATCGCACTTAAAGATATCCTGCACAGATTCCGCAGTTGCTTTTCTTTTTGCTCCCACTACTACCGTGGTGGGAAGAAGCTTACCAACCTCCTCTGCATGGGAAGGACCGCTAAGCACCGCAACTACAGACTGAGGAATTTCTTCCTCTATGATCTGCGACATCGTCATTAAAGTAGCTTCTTCAATTCCCTTAGAAACATTAACGATGATCTGTCCCGGCGTGATCAGTTCCTTCATCTGGCGCGCCGTAGATCTTGTATATACCGAGGGTACTGCAAGCACCACAAGATCCATATCCGTTATGGCTTCCTTCAAATCCTTCGTAAATCTCATTCGTTCAGAAAGCTTGATTCCCGGCAGTTTATCCTTATGCTCATGTTCCGCCTGCAGCATATCGATCTCGCTTCCGATTGCCGACCACATCGTTACCTCATGACCATTATGATCTAATAAGACTGCGATCGCCGTCCCCCAGCTTCCTGCCCCGACTATTCCTACCTTCTCCATATTATTATCCTGCCTTTCCTCTATATTAATCCTCCATGTTGCATCTCTGCTGCGACTTAAATAGAAATGAAAAACGCCGCTTAAAAGCAAACAAGTTCGCTTTGCGTTTTTCACACTAATCCTGTTCCCGCTTCTTCTTTCCAAGATACGTCTTTCTTTCTTCACCCTTTAACAGCTTTTTAATATTTTCATGGTGACGTAAAAATGCCATGACGCTGATAATAAAAGTCACAATATACATCTCCAGAAGCACATTCTCCGGAATCGCAGCAAACACCCCAATCTTAGCAATTCCAAAGATCAGCATTTCCACAAAAAATCCGACACTTAAAACCAGCGATGCCATCGACACATAATGCGAAATAAAAAATGTGCTGAAAAAAATGATAAAACCCGTCAATGCAAAAATCCCATGAAATCCTAAAATCGTGCCGCCCATAGCAGCAATACCTTTGCCGCCCTTGAATTTCAGATAAAATGGATAATTATGTCCCAGAATAACACCCAGACCGGTGTAAAGTTTGAATAAGTACAGAAACTCCTGATACTCTCCCCCAAACAAAACAGGAATCAGATAATACGCTAAGACCACAGCGGCAAACGCTTTTAAGATATCGCATAAAAATACGATCAGCCCCGCCTTTCTTCCCAGCACCCGAAGGGTATTGGTCGTTCCCGCATTGCCGCTCCCATGCTCCCTGATGTCGATCCCATTGATCCTGCCTAAAATATAAGATGTCTGGATCAAGCCAAACGCATACCCTATCGCCAGACAAACGATACGGATTCCAATCGTCTGTGCCATACTATTCACCCTGCCTTTCCGTAACCTGCAAATTTTAATGCACTTCAGTGCTATGCCGCAAGCACACTGTTTTTAATTGCCATCATCCCTGCTCTTTCCGCTCACGAATGATAAATTTTAACGGTGTTCCCCGAAATCCAAATGACTCTCTGATCTTATTCTCAATATATCTTGTATAAGAAAAATGCATCAGTTCCTTATCATTGACAAAGATTACAAACGTTGGCGGCTTCACGCTGACCTGTGTGATATAAAATAACTTCAGCCGTTTCCCTTTATCCGTGGGCGGCTGCTGTAATGCCACCGCTTCCGTCATGATCTCATTTAACACGCCGGTCGCCACACGCAGGGAATGATTTTCGATCACCATATCGATCATTTCATACAGCTTCACCAGTCTCTGCCCCGTAGCAGCCGATACAAAGATCGTCTCCGCATAAGGCATAAAGGATAATACCTGAGTAATCTTCTTTTTATACTCATTGATCGTCTTATCATTCTTCTCAACCATGTCCCATTTATTGACCGCGATGATCATACCTTTTCCGCGTTCATGGGCAATCCCTGCGATCTTAGCATCCTGCTCCGTCACGCCTTCTGCCGCGTCAATCACCAGTACAACAACATCGGCACGCTCCACAGCGCTGACCGTCCGGACGATCATATATTTTTCCAGTTCTTCCTTGATCTTATTCTTACGTCGGAGTCCAGCCGTATCAATAAACACGTATTCTTTGCCCTGATACTTCACCTCCGTATCAATGGCATCCCTTGTCGTACCGGCAATATCCGATACGATCACACGGTTTTCCCCAGCCAGTTTATTCAGGATCGAAGATTTACCAACATTCGGCTTCCCTACAATAGCGACTTTGGGCCGATCATCCTCTTCCTCCTCATCCGAAGACTCTTCAAAATGGGAGATCACCTCATCCAGCATATCTCCAAGCCCCTGCCGCTCGGATGCGGAAATCGGCCATGGTTCCCCGATGCCAAGATTGTAAAACTCATAAACATCCGGCATATATTTTTCAAAACTATCCACCTTATTCACTGCCAATACAACAGGTCTTCCGGACTTCCTAAGCATATCAGCCACTCTAAAATCTGCATCCACAAGTCCCTGTTTGACATCCGTCATAAACAAGATCACATCCGCAGTATCGATGGCAGTCTGTGCCTGTTCACGCATCTGTGCCAGAATGATATCCTTACTGTCCGGCTCAATGCCGCCGGTATCAATCAAGGTAAAATTGGTATTCAGCCACGTCACATCGGCATACAGCCGGTCTCTTGTGATCCCAGGCGTATCTTTTACGATTGCCAGTCTGCTTCCTGCCAGCGCATTAAATAAAGTCGATTTTCCTACATTGGGTCTGCCCACCACCGCAACAATGGGCTTCCTTTTCTTACTCATATACAATTTCTCTATACTTTCTATTTTTTATCTAACAGAATTCTTCCCCTAATATCCTGCTTACAAAGTTCATACCGCTTGATTTTACAATATCTACAGGAACTTGTAAAGCATTTTGCACATCCTCCAAGGTAACATCATCCAAAAAAACCTCTTCTCCACTTCGAAACATATTCTCCGGAAGAAGCAGACATTCTCCCAGCGGCTTACATTTAAGCTGGGCGATCAGATCCTGACCCGTAATCAGACCACTCACTGTGATCATCTCCCCAAAGAAATCGTTTCTGATCGGATAGACCGTGATCCTGATCATCGGAAATGCCTCCATGATCTCCCTGCATAACATACAGATCGTTTCATAGGCCAGAATCCCTGTAGCAACGGAGATATTCCTTGACGGCCGCATGATCCGCATCCTTGCAAAATTGAAACTCGCTTCTCTGGTCTCATCAATCATTAGCCGCAGCATTCCGACACCATTTTCCAGCTGAAGATATCCGTCATACCGTTCCTCCTCCGGCAGTTCCCTCTCTGCAAGGATATACCACTCGTCGCTGGCATGTACAAAGTGAAGTTCTCCGTCTGCCAGCGCCTTCTGCTGATACTCCTCAATCAGATCGATCACCGCACAGGCATCCTCTTTCGTAAATGGCTCCAATGGGTAAAGTCCCTCCCTGTACTTTGATAACCCCACCGGCACCACCGAGACACTTTCCAAAACCGGAAGATAGGAAATCAACCGGTCCAGACTATAGCGGAGTTCTTCGCCGTCATTGATCCCCTTGCATAAAACAATCTGCCCATTCATGGTAATCCCCGCCTCATAAAGTCTGTCCACCTTTTTCAGGGCATCCCCCGCGAATCTGTTATTTAACATTTTACATCGAAGTTCGGGATTCATCGTCTGAAAGGAAATATTGATCGGCTCCAGACGGTATCGGATCATTCGTTCAATATCATGGTCGTTAAGATTTGTCAGCGTCACATAGTTACCCTGTAAAAAGGATAATCTTGTATCATCATCCTTAAAATAAAGTGTTTCCCTCATCCCCGGAGGCATCTGATCAATAAAGCAGAAGATACATTTATTATGACAGGAATGATACTCGTCCATCAGTCCGTTTTCAAATATGATCCCCAGATCCTCATGTTCTTCCTTCTCTATCTCTAACAACCATTCCTCGCCATCCGGCTTTTTGACCAGCACCTCAAGGTATTCCTCCATGCAAAGATACTGATAATCAAAAATATCCTCAATCCTCTGACCGGAGATTTCCAAAAGCTCATCCCCTGCTCCAATACCAAGCTCCTCTGCAATGCTATCCGGCGCTGCCGACTTGATCATATGATGATTTTCTTTCATAACTGCTCCATTTAAAATAATCTATTAAAAAGGCTAAAACGTGGCTCCTAAAATCATAATACGAATTACCAGATAAAATGTGGAAATAGCTACGCCTACACCTATACCAGCCACTACGTAAGCACACTCAATGAAAAACTCTTTCCAGCTAATCATCTTTTTTAGGTGCCACACAATGCTGCTTAGAAATATTCCAATTACACCCACCAGAGGTATTATCAAAATGAGTGAAATCATATCATTTCCTAATCCCCCTCCAAAACTGCCCCAATCAAATAATACAGACCCAATAATAGCCTCCATTAGGAGGATACATTCCATACAGGTCAAAAAAATAGATAGTGCAAATTTAATTATCATGCTTTTTTTCAATCTAGGGATTACCTCTCTTTTGTCAAATGTTTCAACACCATTATCTTATCATAAGCACACATTCAACACAAGTTAATAATCACCGGCTTCGTCGTATAAATAACCATGCCTTTTTTATAAAATAATTGCAAAATGCTTTCTTTGTAGTATAATTTTATATATCAAATAGATGTATAACAGAAAAATAATAAAGGAAGAAAAGCCATGCCAAAGATTGAAGAACTGGAAAAAGCCATGCCAGTGGCACCATTAAAATTGATTGCATTAAAAGGGGCTGCCTCGTTAGGGGAGCGCATCAATCAACACCTTATTTCCTACCGGAAGAACATAAACAATACCTTTAAAAACGACCCAGCATTTCAAGGTTATGTGGCAGACAACTATCTGTTAAAGGCTGACTGTCCGCGCTTTGGCAGCGGTGAATCCAAGGGGGTTTTGTATGAATCCGTCCGCGGAACAGACCTGTACATATTAGTGGATGTTACGAACTATTCCATTACCTACTCCATGGGACAGTTTGAAAATCATATGTCGCCGGATGACCATTATCAGGACTTAAAGCGTATCATTGCTGCCTGCAACGGCAAAGCACACCGCATCAATGTCATTATGCCGTTTCTCTATGAAGGAAGACAGCATAAAAGAACAGCCAGAGAATCTCTGGACTGCGCCAATGCATTAAAAGAATTAGGGGAAATGGGCGTTTCCAACTTCATTACTTTTGATGCGCATGATCCCAGAGTGCAGAATGCAACGCCGCTTTATGGATTTGATAATTTCTCACCCAATTACCAGCTGACAAAGATGCTGTTGCATCAGGTACATGACCTGATCATTGACAAGGATAATACCGTCGTTATTTCACCGGACGAAGGCGCTCTTGACCGTGCCGTATATTTTTCCACCGTCCTTGGCGTGAATACCGGCATGTTCTATAAACGCCGTGATTATTCAGTGATCGTTAATGGTAAAAATCCCATCGTTGCTCATGAATTTCTCGGAGAAAAGATCGACAGTATGGACGTGATCATCATTGACGATATGATTGCCTCCGGAGAAAGTATGCTGGATACATCCAGACAGTTAAAGGAAATGAATGCCAGACGTGTTTTCTTATGCGTTACCTTCGGTCTGTTTACCAATGGTATGGAGTCATTTGACAACGCATATGAAAAGGGCTACTTTGACTATGTTATCACCACGAACCTCACCTATCTGCCGCCGGAAGTGACCAGCCGGTCTTATGTGCTGGTAGCGGATATGAGTAAATTCATGGCATCTATCATTGACTTCTCCAACCATGACATTTCCTTTGCGAAGGTACTGACGCCCACCGAGAAGATCAATAAAATCGTAAGCGATTACAATAGACGGGTATTTGATGATGAAGAATAAAATGGCTGGTAGATCCTATCTACCAGCCATCCCATATTTCCGTGTTATGAAAGATCAAATTTCATAAATGACTTCTTGCCTTTCTTTACGATGAACTCCTTCTGGAAAGCATCCTTTGCGTAAACAGTCTTAATATCTGTTACTTTCTCGTCATTGACAGATACGCCTCCCTGTTCAACATTACGTCTCGCGTCGGATCTTGTAGTACAGAGTCCCGCTTTCACTAACATTGACAGGATATCAATACTTCCGTCCTTAAAATCTTCTTCTGTCAAAATGGTCGTCGGCATATTCTCCTTGCTTCCGCCCCCTGCAAATAAGGCATGGCTTGCGTCCCTTGCCTTGTCAGCTTCTTCTTTGCCATGTACCAGATTTGTCAATTCCCATGCAAGGATCTCTTTTGCATCATTTAACTGGCTGCCTTCCCAGCTTTCCATCTTCTCGATCTCATCAAGAGGCAGGAAGGTCAGCATCTTGATACATTTCAGGACATCCGCATCCGCAACATTTCTCCAGTATTGGAAAAATTCAAATGGCGTCGTCTTCTCCGGATCCAGCCATACAGCGCCCTTTTCCGTCTTACCCATCTTTTTCCCTTCGGAATTCAGCAGAAGGGTAATCGTCATGGCATATGCATCCTTCCCCAGCTTTCTTCTGATCAGCTCCGTACCGCCAAGCATGTTGCTCCACTGATCATCGCCCCCAAACTGCATATTGCATCCATAATCCTGATATAAGCGCAGAAAATCATAACTCTGCATAATCATATAGTTAAACTCCAGAAAGGTCAGTCCCTTCTCCATACGTTGCTTATAGCATTCCGCACGAAGCATGTTATTGACGGAAAAATGCGCTCCCACATCACGAATCATTTCGATATAATTCAGATCCAAAAGCCAGTCCGCATTATTGACCATCAGCGCCTTGCCTTCGGAAAAATCTATAAACCGGCTCATCTGCTTCTTAAAGCAGTCGCAGTTATGCTGAATCGTCTCCTTTGTCATCATCTTACGCATATCTGTCTTACCGGAGGGATCTCCGATCATACCAGTGCCGCCGCCCAAAAGAGCAATCGGTCTGTTGCCAGCCATCTGCAGACGTTTCATCAGACACAGCGCCATAAAGTGCCCCACATGCAGGCTGTCTGCCGTAGGATCAAATCCAATATAAAAAGTCGCTTTACCATTATTGATCAGCTCCCTGATCTCCTCCTCATCTGTAAGCTGTGCTAAGAGCCCCCTTGCTTTTAGTTCTTCAAAGATTTCCATTTTACCGTTCTCCAATTCTGTTGTTTTTCAATTGATTCTGTTTCCCAAATATACCATGATTCTACTCTATTGTAAAGTCATTATCAAGTCCTTACAGCCTCATACCCATAGCAAAAAAATATGCCGCCGCCTGGGCTCTGGAAGAAAATTCTTCCGTCTGCAACAATTTTTTTACTTCTTCGCGGCTATAAAAAGCAGCTCCGATATCTTCATTCTCCGAAGTATGATCGGCAAATTCTCCGCTGACCTCCACAAACGCTATGCTGGTCTTGACATCCGAAATGGCAACTGCCGAAAAGCTAGGCGGAAGAATATCTATGATGCGGCTGATCTTTAGTCCAGTCTCTTCATACAGTTCGCGCTCCATACACGCCTCCATGCTTTCTCCCGGCTCTTTCATACCGGCACAGAGATTATAGATATAACGATTCACGCCCATGCGAAACTCCCTTAATAAAAGCAGCTTGTCCTCATGAAATGCCACAATAGACATCCCATCTGTCCTTTTTCCAATGTCCTCCGGTGCAGCAAGATCATTACGGCTGACCATCTCATAATTCTTTTCCCTGCCGGCTTTATTCAGATAGGTTAATTGATAGCTTTTCAAGTATCTGCCATCCCTGACTTTCTCCATTTGAATTAATTTCATCTGCTGTCACTTCCTCTTTTTATAATAATTGCCACTTCTCACACTAACCCCTCATGCCGCCTTTGGCGGCTCAAATAGAAATGAAAAACGCTGCTTAAAAGCGAACGAGTTCGCTTTGCGTTTTTCTGTGTGAAACTTAATATATCTTAGGCAGTGTTTTTTGCTGCCTTAGATATATTTTTCACACTAACCCAAGAAACGCTCCCAGATTTCCCCTCTGTCCATGGCTGGCACGATGGGAAAATAATTCCTCACTGTTGCAGCAGGTGCAAAGCGACGTCACTTCTATATGCTCCGGCAGGATACCGGCTTTCTCCAGGACACATTGATTTGCTACCCATAAGTTGAGCTGATATTTTGCATCTGCTGGATCATCTTTCAATACATTATTAGCACTCATTTTTTCACACAACAACGCATCACTCATTTTTGATGGGTCCGTCGTCAGTCTGCAAAGCCTGTCATTATGATACTTCTCCCAAAATTCTCCAAGAAAATGCTCTGCCACATCCCGGCTCACTTCATAACAGTCCGCACAGATCGACGGTCCGATTGCCGCAACGATATCCTCCGGCTTTGACCCAAAACACTCCTGCATCTTCCGCACCGTCGCCTCACCGATCCCCTGCACCGTTCCCCGCCATCCGGAATGGGAAAGACCAACCGCCGGATGAACCGGATCCACAAAAAATAACGGTACACAGTCAGCATAAAATGTTGCCAGTACGATTCCTGGTTCCTCCGTGACCAATCCGTCCGTATCAAAAAAAGTTTTCTTTCTCGTGATCCCATGTCCGCGGTCCGCACCGGTTACCAGACGCACATTCGCCGTATGGGTCTGATCCGAAGCAACCATATCCTCACATCCGCAGCAAAGCAGCTCTGCAATTCTCCGAAAATTCTCCTCCACGCATTTTGGTTCGTCGCCTCTGGTAAATCCCAGATTCATACTGGCATAGATACCTTCACTGACACCGCCGCCTCTGGTCGTAAATAAATGTCTGACCACTCCCGTCTTGGTCAGACTTTCAAACTGCAGATATGGGATTCCATTCTGTTGCAGCAGTTGCGGCGTCCGCCGTCCATCCTTCCATACCATAGATTCTCTCCAAGCTGTTTCACTAGATATCTTACTTGATAAATTCAAACGCATTTTTAATATGCCGGATGTTTCCATCCCCATATATCCCTATCACGTCAAACCGGCAGGGCAGATCAGCTTCATGCCCGTGATATGCATAATGATACTCCGCTGTCCGGCTGATCCTTCTCTGCTTTTTGCGATCTACTGCCTCCAGCGGATCCCCGGAGGCGACACCGCTTCTGTACTTGATCTCACAGTAAACGATGGTTCCATCCCTGTCCTTTGCAATCAGGTCGATCTCCCCAAAATGGTTTCTGTAATTTTGCTCTATGATCCGATACCCCTGCCTGGTCAGATAGTCAGCCGCCATGCTTTCGTATTCTGCGCCAAGACGTCTTTTATTCAATATGATTCTTCTCCACTGTCCTTTATTTACATCAAATACATTCTTTAATGCCAATGATCTACTTCTTTGCCTTATCCATCTTCGCTTTGATCTTATCCATCGCATCCACAAAGACAAGGATTTCCGCTACGACCTCATACAGTTCCGGCGGGATCATGTCTCCGATTTCCAGTCTTGAAAGGGTATCTGCCAGCTTATCATCCTGATGCACCGGAACATTAGACTCTTTTGCTTTTTCAATAATCTTATCGGCGAGAATACCCTGCCCGGATGCAACGACCCGGGGCGCCGCGTCTTCCGGATCATATTCCAGAGCGATTGCCTGTCGTCTCTTCGTCTTACCCTTATTACCATACTCTGCCATGATGCCCTCCCGCTTCGCTATGCCCTGATATCAAAACTATATTGCGCGATCGCCTTTGGTACCGCACCATCCTTCTTAACGGCTGCCTGCGCTATCATATCCTTCTTTTCCTCATGCTTCGCCATTTCCGTCGTCAGCTGATATCCTCTGCCGGTCAGACGTTCATTGAGAATATGGATATTCGCCTCAATAAAATCCAGC
>CAMWHY010000039.1 GCA_947174185.1 uncultured Lachnospiraceae bacterium
TGTTCCCCGGTAAGAAACTCCCTGATCCCATCCCATGATCTTACCCTGTGCGCGCCAAACGCTTTTCCCAGCATATCCTGTAATGACGCATCTGTCTCCATACAGTAAAACAGGATGTCAAATTCCACACCGGCTAATCCGGTAATTTCATCCAGTTCCTTTACCGGGAGTCCAAAAACAACGTCGTTCTTTTCTTTTTCTCCATACACACCCAGAATATCAAAGGGTTCCTCCGATAATTCCAACCCAAAATAAAGCAGCCGTGCCTGTCTGCCTGTTCCGAGAATGACAATTTTGGTAACTTTTTCACTCACTTTTTCTTGATTCCTTTTCCCCTATTCCTTTTCCCTAACAATAGAAGCGGTTCGACTTTGCAGCTCCGGCGTACTTCCCAGAATCAGCCTCTCCCCATACTGTACCAGCGGTCTGCCGCCTGCCCGGGGACGAAACAGGTATCCCACTTGATATTCCCCGTCCTGTATATCCTGCTCTCTGACCCTTACGACAAATCCGCATAGTGCGCCGTGCGGCTGCTCCGGCAGCGTCTCTGCCGCGTCAGGACGCAGTTTATCAAACATCTCCAGCTGCTCCGCCATACCATCCTGCCCGATCAGCATCAGCGCCCTCTCGTATTCCGCCATATCCCGGTCAGTCAACGCACACCAGCCCTCCAACTCCAGCACCTTGGAATCTTCCTCAAAGAGATCTGCCTGCCGTATCCGCGCCTCGTCCAGATGATACTGATTCCATGATCCCTTCCGGGCAAGTTTACGAAGCAGGCTGTTCTTCGTTTCTCCGGGACAGTCTACCGGCTGTCTAAGGCTAAACCGGTCACTCCGTTCATGTTCATATTGCATCTCTACATGATAATCCGCATCCAGACGCTCCTGTACCAGATGTCTGCTGTAAAATGGATCTTTCCCATACAGCTTAGGATGCCGTTGGTAAAGCTTCTTTCTTTCCTGCAGCAGTCTTTTTTCCTTCGCTGCATCCCGGTCGCTTCCCCGGCTGTAGGATTCATGATGGAACAGCGCCACGTCGTTTCTGACCAGATTGTAGTATCCCTTTTCGTATAAGGAAAAACAGATATCCACATCATTATATGCCACAGCAAGTTCCTCGCAGAACCCACCCACCGCGTCGTATTTTTTCCGTTCTACCGCCATACAGGCTGCCGTAACGGCTAGCACATTGTGATCCGCCAGATTGCGTCCATGATACAGACTTCCCTGATCCTCCATGCCGCCCAGCTTGTGCGCCGGTCCAATCTTCATATTGGCAACACCCGTATGCTGGATGATCTTAGAAGCCGGATAATAAAGCTTTGCCCCCACTGCTCCGGTATGAGACTGCAGCGCCTGCTCTGCCAGGATCGTCATCCACTCTTTTCCCTGCACCTCTATATCATCATTGAGAAAAAGAAGGACGTCCCCTTTGGCATGGGAGGCTCCCAAATTACACATTTTGGAAAAGTTAAACTCCATCTCTTCATACAGATAAGTAAAATGCATCTGTTCCTGCATGGCACGGATGACGCTTTGGTTATCAGGAGCACTTCCATTATCTACAACGATCACTTCATAAGATGGATATGCGGTCACCCCGTGGATCGCATTCAGACACTGTTTTAACAGCTCCGGATGGTCTTTGGAAGGAATAATCACCGAAACCAGTTTTTCCCCATCTGCCATGGGATATCTGACATGCACTACCTCAAACTCCGAACAGGTAGTCTCCGGGACAACCCCGGAACTCTGTTCTTTGCCCTGCTCCTGACTTTCCTGTCCCCCCTTCACCATATCCGTTACATCCCTATGGTATAAGATCCTGTCAATATGTCCGAAGGATACTCCCAAAACATCCGTCAGATAAAGCAGAAACTTCCAGAAATCCGGATATGCTTCTCCCGATTCCTTCAAGGCAGTCCCGGATATGCTTTCCCTTCTTCCATCCGGCAGATCTCCGAAAGCGGCTGTTTCTCCCAGCTTTTCCACCGCCCTCTTAAGCAGTGATACCCTCATGGCAATCATATTGCCGATATACAGACAGGAATGCAGCGTATCCGGCGACCAATCCGGCTTAAACCATGGATTCTGCCGTTTCTGTTCCTCCTCATTCCATTCATCTTCATCCCCATATACCGCTTCTGCTTCCGGATGCATCTCAAAATATTCTCTAACCCGATATTCTGCCTGTTCCGCCAGCCTGCCTTCCGCACCGGTCAAAATCACATACTGCACGTTTTTGTCCAATTCCCGCAGAAATAATGACAGTGCCTCCACCGGACCCAATTCTGTCTGAGAAGAAAAGATATCTTCCCACGGCTGCACGGCAAAACAGACGTCCTCTGTCCCCTGAACAGGGTTCTCCCCTTCCCATTTTGCGATCCACTGTTCATAGGGTTCGGACTGACGCCTGTATTCTCTTTCATATTCCTCGATCCACTGATTTTTATGATCCTTTTTTTTCAATGATATTCTCCATTTCAGTCCGCAACCACCAATGTCTGCTCCGCCCTGTTACATAACCGCTGTCTGGAATAACTGCATTTTGCCTCCATCCAGATCTCATAGGTGTCAGACGGCAGCATTTTCTGCGGAATCCTTGCCACAAAACCGGACAATTCCACATGCTTTTCATTCTCAATCGTCTTACCGACATCGGGACGCAGCCTTCTTATCGCCGGGATCTCATAACATCCCTGCCGTCCCTTTAAGATCATCCGATACCGGTAATCACAGCTGTCCAACCCACGTACATGTGCATGAAGATCGATCAGATAGCCGGGGGGTTCTCCCTGTCTTGCTAACAGTTCCCTGTCCGCTGCATCCACCTGAATGATCAGCGTCTCATTCATATCATCTCCGGGAAACTCCTCTGCAGATTTTCCGGATAGTTTTTTCACCCCGCTGACCGGCGCAATATTGCGGTTCTCATAAGGAAGCGTACATTCATAAGCTTCGCTGGCTCCGGTCAAATGCCTGCTGTAGAACGGATCATAATCATAATATCCGGGACTGCGCCGATACAGCGTTTTCCGCTCTGCTGCCAGTCGTTCTTTTTTTGCCGGATCCAAGTGATCATTGCCCCGGGATAAGGATTCGTGATGATACAGGATCAGATCGTTTCGGACAACATTGAACAGACCCATCTGATGCAGCCGGAAACATAGATCCACATCATTATAGGCAACCTTCAGTTCCTCGGCAAAACCGCCTGCCTGAAGGAATTTTTCTTTCGAAATCATGAGACACGCAGCAGTTACGCCAATCACGTCCCAGATGCCACGGTTTCTCCCATAATAGTATTCCATACGGTCATCATACTTTAAAAGCTTATGGGCAGGTCCCTCATACATATTGGTGATACCTGCATGCTGAATCAGCGTGGTATCCGGATAAAGAAGCTTTGCTCCCACCGCCCCCACATGGGAAAGGGCAGCAAACTCCAACATCTTTGCAAGCCAGTCACCGCTTAAGATCTCCATATCATCGTTTAAGAACAGATAATAATCTCCGCTGGCAAGACCGGCTGCCATATTGCACATTTTAGAAAAATTAAACTCCATGGGCTGATATTCATAGCGATATCCCAATTCCTCCGCATAGGCGTCATACAACCTGCGGTTTTCCGGTCCGCTCCCATTATCTATGACAATGATCTCATATGTCAGGGATTCTTCGATTCCCTGATTACCATGCTTACGGATGGATTCCACGCACCGCCGCAGAATCTCAGGATGATCCTTGGAGGGAATCAGGATGCTGATCTGATGCTGCTCACCACATACTTTTTTTCTCTCCATATACGCCAGCCAGCGCCCCAGCCGCGCTTGCCCACCATGCTTTTCAGACAGCCGCCCCCATATCCGGTCCAGCAGTAGTCCATCCTCCCACACAGCTTTCCGCAGGGGTTTTCCAGCATCTGTTTCTTTATGATACATCACTACATCCATCAATGCCGCCGGTTCCTGTGCCGTCAGCAGCAATACCGCAGCATATAGCATCTCCCGAAATCCGTTTCCCGGTTCCGTATTCTCTGCCTGTCCTGCCGTGAAAAACATTTCATGAAGATCCTCTATCGCCCTTCGAAACATCCCTGCCCTGACTGCAAAGCACTCTCCAAAATAAAAGAATGACGCCAGCGTATCCGGCGACCATTCCGGCAGGAAACAGGGATTGCTCCGTTTTCCGTGATGATCGATCTCGTCCGTATGAAAGTAAACGACCTGCGTCTTTGGATGCTTCTGAAAATATTCCTCCAGCTTAGGCAGATGATCCGCCGACAGTCTGCCGCCCTCCGCCGCAAAAAGAAGATAATCCTCCTCCGGAACACAGTTGTACATTTGATCATAAAATAAATTCATTGAGAGGCGATCCTGACATAAAATCACAGTATGCCCATAGGATTTCATCCATGTCCCGTCAGCCGTCCTACCGCTTCCTGCCCTTCCCGCAGGAGTCTCAGGCAGAACCCCGACCATATCTCCTGCCAGTCCGGCTTCATAAATACGCAGAAAAGCCGCATAGGAATCCATTTGCAGCTTTAACTCTTCTTCGTATTTTCTTTCCTGCTGTTCGTGCAGCTTTTTCTGTATCAGACGTTTCAGCGTATTTTCCATACTCAGTTCTTCCACTTCCATCTGCCCGTAAAACGAGCCGCAGTATCGGGATCAAGTTTTGTGATACGATACCTCACATCGATCCATGACGCCCCGCCGGTATATCTGCAGTCGATGGTAAAATTAGGATCTTCATCCTGAAATAAATAGACCTGTGGCGCAATCTCAATGCCATTATGCACCAAACGTTTCCACGGATAACATACGGACTGCTGTTCTTTCCTTCCTGACATTCCCGGGGAAACGGACCTTGCATCTTCCAAAAAAGCTTTCGGGTCACTTCCCTGATAGCAGCAAAGCTCCTCAAGACAGATCAGGCAGGCATATCTGGAGGGATCAAAGCGCAGACTCTTTATCCCTTCCGTTACGGCTAAGGATACATGGAGCATCTCTCCTTCCTCCTGCAGCGGTTCCATCCATTCGGACGCATTCTCTGAAAATCCTTCTCCCCGATCCCAATAGATCTGTACCAGTCCTGCCGCCTTCTGATTCTGATAGATCTCTACTGCGTCCCGAAGCGGCAATACTTCATGGTGAATAGCGTCGCGTATCTGGCTTAATGACATCCTCTCTCCCGTAACCTTCATCTGAAACCGCAGTTCCTCTTCCCGAAAAGCATCCGACCGGATCCCTTCCAGCCCCAGCCGGGCAGCCATACCGTCAACACTGCACGCCCTTCTTTTCTCACTTCCCATACAATAACAGAGCAGCGCCCGATATGCCACCTGATCCGGCGGAATCAATTGATCATAGGTCCATTCATAATCAATCAGCTGCCAACGCTCCCCATCGATCAGCAGATTAGAAAAAATAAGATCATAATCCGTCACCTGCACCTCCGCACGATAACGGACCAGTTCCAGATACTTCTTTAAAAGGCCGTAAAATGCCTCCATATCCTGCCGTTCCAGACAATCATCCAGCCGGGACTCCAACGTCTCTCCCGGCAGATACGGGAAACTAAGATACGTTACTCCCTGAGGATCGACCGCCTGTTCACAGGGGCAGACACAAAGAGAGCTTCCATCAAAACGCTGTTTTAATTTCTCTCCGGCATCATAAATCTTTTGAAGGTGCGCCTCCGCCTCTTTTGTCAACGCATGTTTTTCCACCTGCATCTGTCCGGATGGAAGTCTGACGATATCTGTCCGAATCGCATATTCCCTCGCACGGTCATTAGAATACTTTGTATAAACGATATCCTCCTCTTTTCCGATCAGCAGCAGATAGGAATTGGAAAAAAACGGAAACTCTCCTTCCCTGATGATTCCGTCAAATGCATTCTTCTCATCAAACAATAACAGTCTGGAGCGATCCATATTACGCAGATTCGTTGTAAGCTCCCCGGGTTGCGGCAGCCTTCTGTCAGAAAAGACCGTCGTCATAAATTTATAATCGGGGTATGGATAGTAAAAGGAATATTCACTGACACCGCATTCCTTACAGATCTTTTCCAACCCATTTCTGCCAAAGGTCCGCACCATACCGGTGGTGACTGTGCCGCTGCCTTCCTCCCCGCCAATCGGATAATCTTCGATCCCGGAAAAATAATCTCCCAGATGATCTTCCCTGCAGCCTGCAAAATATTTCATTCCATATTTATTTTCTATGGCTATAATGATCTTTCCGTCCGGGGCAAGATGCTTTCTGATGATATTTAAAAATTCCGTATAAGGCGCATCGCCCCCAATATAACCTTTAGCATACTCAAAAACACCGATCAGAAAGATATAATCATAATCCTGATCCAACGAAGGCTCAATATCCTTAAAATTTCCCACCTTGATGGTTACATTTTCTTTCTCCTGATTACGATATGCATTGATCATGCTCCGCTTCTTGGAAAGATCGACGCAGGTAAGTTCTTTGCATTTATCCGCCAGTACTCCTGTGACCGCCCCACAGCCGGAGCCAATCTCCAACCCTTTGGCGCCTGATCTTATGGGAAGCCAGTCAATGATATTGGCACGAAGGGGAGACAGATGATAAAGAACCTCCCAGGCATTCTTCTCCTCAATGATCCTGCCATATTCATCCTGTCCATGATGCATCACGATATCCAGAAGTTCCTCCTCTACCGCACCGTCACAGTAGTAATCCTCACCCGGATAAAATTCCAGATCCAGCGTCACTTTACCAATCTTCTCTATGCGGTTCTCCTGATTTGCACTATCCATGAAATCCCTCGCCAGTTGTCATTATTTTTATACCCTATTAGATATTACCTGTCTTTCACTTCTACTGCGGAATTCATATCATAAAATCCTACCGTATTCTTATCCGAGATCACAGTAATATTCAGGATATCATACAATCGGTGATATACCGTGAAGGTGTCCTCTTCATATCCCGTCACCCCGAAAGACATCAGATACTCGCCCCCTTGAAGATCCATCTTCTGGGTAAAAGTGATCTCCTTCTTTTCTCCCGCTTTACAGCCTTCTAAAAACGCTTTTTCAAACATGGTATTGGTTCCAGTGATCTCCGTACCCTTGACATTCTTAAATGTAAAAGCAAAAATCGGCGCGGCAACGTCCTCCATGATATCTACTTCCATATGAATGGTAAACTCCGTCCCCTTGATAATGGCATTAGAAGTCTTTCCCTGCTCATCTGTAATAAAATATCCTGTGATGACCGCCTTTTTGGAGCCATACTCCAGCATCTCCGGATTTTCACCAGCGGTATTTTTCTTCCGCGCCGCCGACCGTACCTCGTCATTTTCCAGAAGATCAACTTCCTCTGACCTGTCCTCCTTCAAAACGTCCTCTCCGGCATGGTACTGTCCCACCAGAACCTGCTTATAGATATCGATCATCTCTTTTGGGGTGCCTTCCCCTAATTTCATTCCCTTATTTAACAGCACAACCCTGTCACAATATTTAGATATGCTGGACAGATCATGGCTGACGAAAAGAATCGTCTTTCCCATTTCCTTAAACTCTTCAAATTTATGATAGCATTTTGCCTGAAAAAACACATCGCCGACGGACAGCGCTTCATCCACAATAAGGATCTCCGGCTCGATATTGATGGCGACTGCAAAAGCCAGACGGACAAACATACCGGAAGAATAGGTCTTGACCGGCTGATTCACAAAATCCCCGATATCGGCAAATGCCAGAATATCATCCATTTTTGCTTTAATCTCCGCCTCCGAAAAACCGATCATCGTGCCATTCAGATAAATATTCTCGATTCCGGTATATTCCATATTAAAACCGGCACCCAGTTCAAGCAGTGCAGAAATACGCCCATTGACCGTTACTGTTCCGCCGCTGGGATTTAAAACACCGGTGATGATCTTTAAGATCGTGGATTTGCCGGAACCATTGGTGCCAATGATCCCTACGGTTTCCCCTTTCTTAATGTCCATCGACACATCCCTCAGCGCATAATGCTCCGTATGCCGGGGCTTTCTGGTAAGGTGCAGCGCCTCTCTGACGCGGTCTGCATTTCTCTCATACAATTTATAGATTTTTGTGAGGTCCTTCACCTCGATCGCAAGCGTCTCATCCTTGCTTATAGCCATGCTTCTTCCAACCTCCAGCTTTTTAGGGTGCTTTTATCACCGCAGCAACCTCATCTCCAGCCTTTTCCGCTGCATTTATTGCATCTGTTACAGCACATCCGCAAAGTGTACCTTCAGACGTTTAAATATCAACGCTCCGATACCAAATAATACCGCTGTTACAATCCAGAAATACATTGTTGAATAAAAATCCTGCCAGAACCATATCTTCTCAAATAATGCGCTCCGATATCCATTGACCACATAATAGACCGGATTGATCTTAAACAGAATCTGAAATGGTTCCCATTTATCCTTTAGCATCGGAATATCCCAGAGGATCGGTGTTGCCCACATCCCCACCTGCAAAAGGATATTGATGATCTGGGTCAGATCCCGAAAGAATATGACCACGGCACAGGTCGCATAACTGAGCGCCAGCACAAACAAAAACATACATAAACTAAAATAAGGAATCTGGAGCAGATAAAGATCTGCCGTATATCCGTATGCAAAGTAAAGAATAATCATCACAAGCACAAAAAAGATATGGATAAAGGTCGCGCCAATAATCTTAATAATTGGAAGGATGCTGATCTTAAACACTACCTTTTTCACCAGATAATTATATTCCAACAGCGCCTGTGTTCCGTGTACGATCGCCTCAGAAAAATAAAACCACGGCACCAGTCCGGCAGTCAGCCATAGAACATAAGGCGCCTGAATACCACTGGCAAGCAGAGTTGATTTATTCTGAAAGACAACCTCAAATACAAAATAATACAGAACCACCGTAACCACCGGCTGCAGCATCGCCCAGAGCATTCCCATATAAGAGCCCGCATATCTGGTATTAAAATCATTCTTTGCCAGTTTCCAGATCAGCCGCCTGTTCTGATACAGCTCCTGTGGAAGGATCATCAGCTTGTCATACAATACAATACAGACAATCAACGCCACTAAGATAATAGAACATGCAATAATCTTTTTTACTAATTCTTCCTGCGGATCAGCCAATGGATTGTGATGAAAGATCAATATCAGGCTTCCAATCAATGCAACCAGTGTAACAACCGTAATCCCCACAGGCTTTGAAATCAATGGTTTCACAAAATTCCTCCAACTACCCTTTGATGATGAGACCTATTACTCCTAAGGAAGCGCTGATGAAATCACCACTTCCCTAGAACTCAGGCGGATGTCCTATCTTAAATTACGGTCCTTGCAATACGCCGAGAACGATCCCCACTTGGTATCCTTTTCCGAGATAATCAGCTCCATTCCCTCCGGAATCGGCCATTCTACTCCGATCTCAGGATCTTGATAGAACAGACCCCCCTCGTCATTCGGATGATAAAAATCAGAACATTTATAAGTAAATTCTGCATAATCGGAAAGCACCAAAAAGCCATGTGCAAATCCTTTCGGAATAAAAAACTGCTTCTTATTCTCCGCTGACAGGAGTACGCCATGCCATTTGCCAAATGTCTTTGAGCCTTCCCGTAGATCGACTGCAACGTCGTAAACCTCTCCGCTGACCACGCGCACCAGTTTATCCTGCGGATAATGAATCTGAAAATGGAGTCCCCTTAACACGCCCTTCTTAGATGCGGACTGATTGTCCTGCACAAATACCTGATCGATGCCTGCCGCCTTGAAGTCTTCGTAATGATAGGTCTCCATAAAATAACCCCGCTCGTCGCCAAAGACAGTCGGCGTAATGATCTTTAATCCCTCGATCTCGCATGTCTCCACTGTAATCTTGCCCATAATGACCTCCCTTGCTTTCCTGACTTTCTTAGTCTTCCATAAATTTTATAATCTGTATAATATTTAATATTATCTTAGAATATTTTATACCTAATTTTTAACTATATAATCATTACGAAATTGTGAAGTCCGGCTTACATAACTTTTTGCTCGGACATCTATGTGCCGAATATCTATGTTCTAACATAGATATTCTAAACAGCATAAATGCAATCATTTTTGGCATATATATGTCCAAGCTGCAAGTTATGTAAACCTCTTTCCATCACTCCCATAATTCAAAAATATGGCAATTCAGCAATTGGATATTCCAGTAATCCAGTTGCGCAATATAGACAATTATCACATGCAGAGCGTGCGCAACGGAAGTTATCTAATATAGCTGAGATCCAGATCCACGCGGGTATTAATGCCGTCAATATGCCCATTGGAAGTGTACTGCCAAATGCTGTAATTACCTGTATATAACGGCGCTTCTCTGTATTCCGCATTCCAAAGTACATACTCCTGCAGCTTTTCATCCTCCAGACGGTTATAATACCAGTTCCGGCTGGCATAGACTCCTGCCTGATAACCTGCATTCTGTATCGTCGTACAAAATGCCCGGCAGACTGCCGTCCGATCTGCTGCGCCAAGCTGATCCGCCCTGCCATTGCCCCCTGCGCTCTCCGTATCAATAAATACCGGATAATCCAGTTCGTAATCACGGCAAAGCGATACGACCATGGAAGCCTCCTCCACGGCCTCTACTTCATTGATTGCCTGCGTGAAGAAATAAACCCCCACTTCTATCCCGGCATCCTTAGCGCCTTGGATGTTTCTTAGAAAATACGGATCTTCCACCAGACATCCTGTTGACGAACCACGATAGCCACACCGGATAATGGCAAATGTCACACCGCTTGCCGCCACCGCTTCCCAGTCAATATCTTTCTGCCATTTGGATACGTCGATGCCAAACGCCGCCTCCGTCGCTTCTAAAATTTCAGTCTTTTCGGATTCCTCAGCATCCGCAATCGCAGAAGCTTCCTCTGTATCTTCTTTTTCAGCATTGATCTCGCTTTCCTCATGGATGTAAAATGAGATATCCTCGATCATCGTATATTCTAACTGGTCTTTTACAGATACCCGCATAGGGTCAAGCGGAACTTCATATCCTTCCACTGCTTCTAACGATACAAAATATTCCCCTGCCGTCAGCTCCGGAATATAAATGATGCCGTCCTGATCAAGATCTTTATATTCTCCCTGATCCTGAACCGTAACATAGAAAGACTTCCCCCGTACTGCCTGTCCGCTCTCATCTACTACCGCAACGCGGATATCCTTATATACGCTGCTGGCAAGAAGATAGAGCTGCGGTGTCTCCCGGATAACGATACCCGAACCAGACGTCGGATCCGGATCAAAAAAAGTCTCATCACGCAAAAACGCTCGAAGCTCCGCATCGGTGTGTGTCTCAGACAATGTTCCCTGCGTCTGATCCGCAAAAGCCGCCTGACCATCACCGCCCGCCGCTTCATCTTTTCGGTTTACATAAAATACCATTGCGATTGCCAATGCTGCCACGCAGACAGCGATCGCAATGGCCTGTGCCCGTAATTTAGAGTCCATTGGCTACCTCGACCATATATTTTCCATAATCTGTCTTCATCAACGGTTCAGCCAGCTTCAAAAGCTGTTCCCTGTCAATAAAACCTCTCTTATAAGCGATCTCCTCAATACAGGAGATATAAAGTCCCTGCCGTTTCTGAAATGCCGCCACAAAGTCTGCCGCATCCAGAAGAGAATCATGGTTTCCGGTATCCAGCCAGGCAAAACCACGTCCCAGCGTCTCTACCCTTAACGTTCCCCGTCGTAAGTATTCGTTGTTGATGCTGGTGATCTCAATCTCGCCCCTTGCGGAAGGCTTAACATTGGCAGCGATCTCTACTACGTCATTGTCGTAAAAATACAGTCCCGGCACCGCATAATTACTCTTCGGATGTTCCGGTTTTTCCTCTATGGAAAGCGCCTTACCATCTTCATCAAACTCTACTACGCCGTATTCCCTCGGATCACGTACGTAATATCCGAAGATCGTCGCCCCGCTCTCTCTGGATGCCACGCTGCGAAGTACCCGGGAAAAGCTTTGACCGTAGAAGATATTATCGCCAAGCACCAAAGCAACACTGTCTTTTCCAATAAAATCAGCGCCAATGATAAAAGCGTCCGCCAGTCCTCTCGGCTGTTCCTGTATAGCATACGAAAATGACATGCCAAGCTGCTGACCGTCCCCCAGAAGCTCTTTAAATACCGGCAGATCTCTCGGTGTCGAAATAACCAGCACCTCCCGGATTCCCGCCAGCATTAAGGTAGACAATGGATAATAAATCATTGGTTTATCATAAATCGGCATGATCTGTTTGCTGATCGCCTTTGTCAGCGGATAAAGTCTTGTTCCTGATCCGCCTGCTAAAATAATCCCTTTCATAAATAAGCCAGACCTCTCTTTAATTATCGTCTTTGCACAGAGAATCGCAAAAACATTCCAATTGATTTTAACACAAAATAGCACAAAAGGGAACAGTCCGGTAAAAAACCCGGTCTGTCCCCCTTTTGTCCTCCTTATTTATTGTTGTACATATCCTCGTAATACTTTTGATAATCGCCGCTGGTCACATTCTTCATCCACTCCTCATGTTCAAAGAACCATTGGATCGTCAGTCTAATGCCCTCCTTAAACATCGTTTCCGGCTTCCAGCCGATCTCTTTCCCGATCTTATCCGGCGCAATGGCATATCTTCTGTCATGCCCTTTACGGTCCTCCACATATGTGATCAGATCCTTTGTCACCAGCTTCTTTCTTTCATCGTCATCCGGCAGCATCTCCTGCAGCGTCTCTATGATAATATTAACAATCTCGATATTCTGCTTCTCATTATGACCGCCGATATTGTAAGTCTCAAATAATTTTCCCTGCTCCTGCACCATATCGATCGCCTTGGCGTGATCCATGACATACAGCCAGTCACGTACATTCTTGCCATCACCGTACACCGGCAGCTTCTTCCCATGCAGCGCATTGTTGATAATGAGCGGGATCAGCTTCTCCGGGAACTGATACGGTCCGTAGTTATTGGAACAGTTTGTAATATTGGCTGGAAAATGATACGTATCCATATATGCCTTCACCAGCAGATCAGAGCCAGCCTTGCTCGCCGAATACGGGCTGTGCGGATCATAGGGCGTTGTCTCATAGAAAAACGCATTCTCATCATCCGGCAGCGACCCATAGACTTCATCCGTGGACACATGAAGGAATTTCTTTCCCTCTTTAAATGTCCCGTCCGGCAGCTCCCACGCCTCTTTGGCACAGTTTAACATGACCGCGGTTCCAAGTACATTGGTCTGTACAAATACCTCCGGATTCCTGATGCTTCGGTCAACATGGCTCTCCGCAGCAAAGTGGACCACCCTGTCGATATCGTTCTCAGCAAAGATCCTGCTAATCGCCTCTTTATCGCAGATATCTGCACGAATAAACGTATAGTTCTCTCTGCTTTCGACATCCTTAAGATTCTCCAGATTTCCCGCGTAAGTCAGTGCGTCTACATTGATCATCCGAATTTCATTACCATATTTATCAAACATGTAATGAATATAGTTCGAACCGATAAACCCGGCCCCGCCTGTCACCAGATACGTTCTCATTTTAATTAGTTACTCCTTTCTATCATGCAAAATAGTATTTTAAATTCATTTCTCTTTAGTATCCCAGATAACTAATATTCATATCCACCTTTCCGCTGATACCGCTGACAGTTCCCTTATCAGAATACTGCCACATGTCATAACGGTTGCTAAAAGTAGGTTCCGATGCATACTGTGCCAGCCAGATCCGGTAACCGCTCAATGAACCATAGTTTAGATTATCATTATACCACGATTTTGACGCATATACACCTGCAGAATATCCTGCATTTCGAATTGTCTCACAAAATGCCCGGCATACTGCTGTTCTCGTTGCACGATCCAGTCCATCCGCACGTCCGTTGGCCTTTTCCGTATCAATAAATACCGGATAGGAAATGCTGTAGCCTTTGATCAGACTGATTACCATGGACGCCTCTTCCACAGCCTCTACCTCATTCACAGCCTGCGTAAAGAAGTATACGCCGACCTTCAACCCTGCTGCGGTTGCGCCCTGAATATTACGCCTAAATGTCGGATCCTCTACTAATACACCTGTGGAAGATCCACGATAACCGCATCGGATGATGACAAAGCTGATACCGGAATTTTTCACTGCATTCCAGTCGATGGAACCATTCCATTTGGAAACATCGATTCCTAAAACGCCATTGTTGTTCATGGCAAGTATACCTTCGTTATTGAAATGATACTTAATACCCTGAATAATCTGATCGCCTGTCACCTTATTGTGATTTTTATCATAATAGTAAACGTTGCCATTGATCGTCTGCCATCCCGTATAGATGTATTCCACATCCGCCTTGATATAAAATGCAGACGCTCTGTAGTAATCCGCAAAAGTTGCTGCTACATAATTGCCGGAAGAATCCTTAACATAAATCTGATTGCCACTCTTATCCACTAACTTACTGCTCGTATCCTGTTCCGGATTAGCAACTACCTTAACGGTACATTCTACTGATTTTGTATTGCCTGCAGCATCCTTATAAGTTGCTGTAATCTTAGCTGTTCCATTGGCTACCGCAGTTACCTTTCCTGCCGCGTCAACCGTTGCCACAGAAGTGTCGGAACTCTTCCATGTCATCTTTCCGGCATCCGTAATCTTCGTGCCGTCCGACAACGTCACTGTCGCCGTTAATGTCTCGCTGGTTCCCTTTCTAAGAGTCAACGATGTCTTATTCAATGCAATTCCCTGCATCGTCTGCTGCGTTACCTTCACCGTACAGTTCGCCGACTTGGTATTGCCCTGTGCATCCTTATAAGATACGGTAATTGTCGCAGTTCCCGCCGCGATACCAGTCACCTTACCTGACGCATCCACCGTAGCTATCTTAGCATCACTACTCTGGAATGTAAAGCTAGAAGCTGCTGTTACTTTCGTCTGATCTGACATAACGGCACTTGCAGTTATAACCTTACTCTCTGAAACAGACAAATCCAGGGTTGCAGGGCTGACCGATACCTGAGAAACAGTTACCACTACCGGTTTTGCTTCCACTTTGATCTCCCAGGTTGCACTTCCTTTATACGTGATATTACCTTCCGTCTTGGAAAATTCCACAGTGATTGTTGCTGTTCCTTCTTTCAGGGCAGACACCTTGCCGCCATTTACCGTAGCCACGGATTCATTACTGCTCTTCCAGCTATAGTTTCCGCCGCTGATCGCAGAATTACCATCCTTTGCAGACGCCGTCAGATCGATCGTTCCGCCAGCCTGCACTGTTTTCTCGCCGCTAATCGTTACAGTAGCGGTTCTATTTTCAGGATTTGTTTCCGTGTTGTCGTCTCCGCCTTCATTGCCGGATACAGTGCCATTTCCCGATATGGTATCCGATGTGCGGAACAATTCATGCATGATAAAATACGGTCTCATTGGTTCTGCCGCTCTCTGTTCTGACGCTACACTAACTGTGTTTCTGGCAGAATAGGAAGGCTCCGCAATCGTACTTTTATCCACCTGACGATATCCGTCAGAACCATCCACTGCTACTCTGGTAGATTCCACCCATTCCACAGTATCGGTTACTACAGGAACCTGCTCTGCCGCTGCTTCTGCTTCCGCATTGTTAATCGCAGTATCCTCTGCCGCAGCATTGATTTCAGACTCTGTCTTGATTTCCTCTGTCACGTCGATCTGCTCATATGCGATCTGGTCTTTCACTGTTACGGAAGACGGATATTCTGTAAATTCATATCCTTCTATAGGTGTCACTTCCACCTGATATACTCCTGGTTCGACGGCCTTATTATAAATAATACCATCCATATCCTCATCCTTGAAGGTATATGCTACTTCTCCGCCAGATTTCAGAACGATTTCAAATTCCACATCCGTAATCAGACGGTCCGTCTCCGTGTCAATAAATTTGATCTTCAAATCACGTTCCACGGAAGTACATTTCACTTCAACCGAAACAAACTCGGAATTCCCTTCCTCTTCCTCCATAGGCGCCGCCATATGCGCATCAGCCATCGCCATCAAACCGCTTTCGCCCGCAATACCGATCGAAGAAAAGCTCTGTCCCACATCATAAAGATTGAAAGCTTCTGTCGCACGGTTACGGTTACCAACAGCCACAAGCGTAATGATCGCAACACACACGATCAGAGCTCCCATTCCGGCTGTCACCCAGTCTCCCGGCGTAAACTTACGAAAGAATGCAAGGATACGGGATTTGATATCCTGCTGCTCCTCATCTCCATATGCTTCCTCCCCAGCATATGTTCCGTCCTCGTCATAATATGCTTCTTCCGAACCATAAGCTTCTTCCGAACCATAAGCTTCTTCCGAACCATAAGCGCCTTCGGAATCGTAATTTCCTTCGAAATCATAATATCCCTCCGGATCATAGCCTTCCTCTGCAAGATCATCCAGCTCCACATAATCTACAGAGCCTGTATACTGCTCCTCAATATGCTCATTGATCTCTTCGGAAATATCGCTCATCAGCATCGTATCTACGGAGACTTCACCCTGAAACACCTCAAGGCCTGCATTTTCTTCGTCAAATGGAGCATATGGTTCATCAGTCATTTCATAACCGTCTTCCATATCATACTCATCCGCATACTCTGCACCGGAATCATATCCCTCCATATATTCTTCATTCGCAATATCCTCATTCAAATAATTTTCACTTGAATTTTCATCATTTGTATATTCTTCTGTATATTCTTCATTAATATATTCATCATTCGCATATTCATCATTCGCATATTCTTCATTAATATATTCATCGCTGGGAACAGTCTCCCCCATATCAGTTTCGCTTACGTATTCTTCATCCGGGATCTCCGTCTCAGAAAGATCATCTGTTGTATAAATTTCATTAGTATCTATATTAGTAATTTCATCACTGTATTCTTCCGTATATTCAACGTATTCTTCTGTATAATCATCATACATCTCCTGCACCTGAGGGATATGATCCGTCAGATTCAGATCAATGATATCAAAATCTTTTTTCATACGTCCTCTCCATTTCTGTTATTTTCAGCGCTGTTTCTACTTCCTCGGACATTATAGCATGTATTATGTAAACAAGGCAAGAAAAATGATAGATTTTGCGATGGTAAAAACTGTGTGGATTTCCAGTTTTTATTGTGTTAAACTAAAAAAAAAATATTTTTTGCAATAATTCTTTTGTATAACGCATATATAACAGGGAAAAATGAACTGGGAGGTAATTATGAAACCTGCATTTGATGATGAAGATTTAGAAAAAATCGATCTGGGCTCTCCAATCAATACAGATGAGCCGGAAATATATAACGAGGAAGATGAATACAATATACAGGATGATGAGGAAGAAGATGAAAATTCTAATCTGTCAAAGATCGTACAGATCGTCATCCTCTCTGCAATCGCTGTAATCCTGTTTACTTCCATCTTTCTTCTGATACGCTGGCAGCGCGGCAGCGCGCCGGATATTACGGATAATAACGGCAACACTGCATATGATGTGGAATCCGCAGATTATTTTGTACCGTTTAATCCCTCCGCATTCGAAGGCTATGTAGACGATGGAGAACAGAATATCGTTATATTAGGCGACGATACCATTTTACATGCGCAGGGTGAAAATGGCATTTCTGATCTGCTTGCAGAAGCAACCGGCGCCAATGTCACCACGCTTGCATTAAGTGGAAGCACCATCGCATTGCAGGAGCTTTCCTACACGCAGGAATATGCTGAGGACGCTTATAACTTATATTATATCATTTCTGCTATCTGTGCCGGAGATATGGGCAACTATGATCTGCAGTTTACCGCGCTGAGCGAAATAGAAGATAACAGCGCGTATTATGATTACTGGGACAAGTTACATGTCATCGATTTTGACAAAATAGATACCCTGATCATCTGCTATGGTTACTGCGACTATCTTGCCAGCAGACCATTGATCGCCGGCGATGTTTACAGTGGGCAGCCTTATGGACATGAAAACGGTACTGCAGGTTCTCTTGACGACTGCCTGAAACTGCTTCGGGAACGATTCCCTTATATGCAGATTATCTTCTCCTCGCCAAGCTATTGTTTTGTAGCCGATGACAACGGCGATATGACCGGTGCCGATGTCTATTTCAATTCAGAAAGAGCTACTATGGGCGACTATGTACTCAATGCCAAAAATGCTGCGGAAGCAAATCATGTTTCCTTTGTAGACAATTATTTCTTTGAACACTATAATTATGCAAACCACGAAGATTATCTGGAAGAAGACGGGACATTTCCCAATGAAGCGGGACGCCGGCTAATCGTCTCCCATATCATGGAATTTATCAGCGGAAGCTAGGAAACGCTGATAAAAGCGTTTCGCGTAAACGCTACATATTTTCAAGCTCCTCACGCCGCTGTTCCCAATCGACTTCCGTATATTCATATACCCGATAGACCCCTGATTCCAGCAGCAGTTGATAGCCGTTCTCCTCCGGGACATTGAGATATCCATTTCTGGCATCCACAATGATATACCTTGTGTAGTTGTAACGGCACTTTTCCGCCAATGCTGCAAAATCTACTGTTGGAGCGTACATCAGTTGATAAAATCCATTGGGTTCGCTCCAGTTTTCTTCCCATCTCTCCCTGCCATATGGCATCCGGAGTTCTATATCATACTGTCTGACAAATCCCAACAGCTCCGCTGGAAAAGCCGCATGCACCACGCCCTCGTCATATTCCTCCAGAAAATCTATGATAGTGATAATCTCCTCCGGAATTTGATAGATATTCTCTGTTTTCCTGAAATTAGGATTGCTTGTATAAACAAACTCTCCACCCAGCAGCAATATCAGAAAGATCATGCAAAACCCAGTTAAACGGTGTTCCGCAATTAGCTGCGTCCCCACATAAGCCAATCCGACCCCTACCGGCAGAATCCACCACATTCTCCAGTAAGTCGTCGCATCTACGTATTGGACATACGCATGATAGACCGGGGGCAGAAAGATCAGTATGACAATCTCCACGCTTCCATATAACAGGATCGTCCGAACCGTGCGCTTTTTCTCCGCCAAAGCCAGATAGAAAAGGGAAACGAAAAAAAGCGCCATCAATATCCCCCTGCCGCTATACCTGGAATACACATCAAAAATCTCTTCCATCACTTCCATCCGGTCTCTCTGGGACCTCCAATCACTAAAGTTTCCAATCGTTTACCACAGCACATAAATCAAGATATAAATAATGCACGGTACTATACTGACCATCCCCGCCGGAATAACACTAAACCGTTTATTTCTCACAGCAATCGTCAGCAGGAACAGCCCTTCCAAAAAACATAGGAGCAGAAGCCCCAGACTGCTCGCCAATGCCCCCACCAGGTTCACCGCAAACAGCACGATCATCAGACTGGGCAGCTTCGTCCCATACTCCATCTCTTCATTCGTCCGTTCCACCTCTGTATATGCACAGATCCTGAGCAGAATATAAAATGCTGCCGGAATGGCAATATTGGCAAGTACCGACTTGCCCTGCCAGGTTCTTGTTACAAAAAAAGTTTCATTGGTATAGATCGAATAACTGCCAAACAGCTGCATCCCCACCATCAGCGTCATGAACACCGAGCGTTTCTCCCGTTCATGATCCGGGAAAAGAATGGAAGCAACTTTATAATAGATTAGATAAGTCAGCAGAATCAACGCAAGCGGAAGGATCATATGCGCCACAGCAGATGCATGCATATTACTTTTTCTGGAAAGGAATGCAATAAACATTGGAAAGGGCGCCAGCACATGTCTTGCATCGAGAGCCCCATAGCCGCCGACATAGGCATTTTCCAGATACATGGTATCCTTCTGCGCCGCAATCTGGGCATGTGCCACATAATAGGCATCATCTCCATCCGGCGTACTGATATAGATGGATAAAAAGAGTTGAAAACATACCAGAAGAACAAAAAATATCCAAGTAGCCCGTTCGCTTCCACTCATCCTTCTCCAGGAAGGAGCATGAAAAAATCCCCCGACAGACTCCTTACTAATCCCTACCAGCATGACAAAACATCCTGCCAGAGCCATCAGATACATAACAGTAGAAAACAGCCATGCCAGTTCAGACAACGACTGTCTCGATAACACCATAATACTTGCTATGATCTGAAAAAATGCCAGCATGAATATCCAGCCTGACAAATATATCGTACCTATTCTTTTCTTTCCCTCTTCCAACAGATAGGATGGGATGATCCCAGCCAGCATAGGGATCAGACACAGCCACACGATAAAACATACAGCCTGCTGCAATATTGACATAATACTGCTTTGTCCTTTCTCACCTTATAGATAGATATCCCGATTGCATATCTTAAGATTCTCCACGATCTTTTTAATATCAGCGGTGCTGTCTTTAGAACAAATCAATGTCGCATCCTTTGTATCCACAATGATCAGATCATGGATGCCGATGGCTGCAATCAGTTTATCAGAGCCCTCAATAATACAGTTCTTCACATTTACTGTCATGGCATTGCCATCCACGACGTTGCCGGAATCATTGACCGGCTTCATCCGTTCCAGTGACAGCCAGGAACCCACATCGTCCCAGCCAAAGGTTCCAGGCAGAACGTAAATATTATTTTCCTTCTCTAAGATTCCATAATCGATAGATTCTGACGGAAAGATCTCAAACGCGCCATTGATAACAGCTTCCTCATCTTCTGTACCAATTGCGTCCTCAACCTTCCTTAATCCTTCATAAATAGAAGGAAGCTTGTTTTCCATGGATTTCAGAATGGTGGAAACCTTCCATACAAACATACCGGAATTCCACATATATTCTTCGGATTCTAAATATTCTTTTGCCTTAGCTACATTGGGCTTTTCTACAAATTTATCAACGGCAAACGCCCTACCCTTGATTACTTCCGGATTAAATTTGATGTATCCATAACCCGTCTCAGGTGCATTGGGCGTAATTCCTAAAGTCACAAGATTATCCCCTTCTTCTGCAATCTTGATCGCCTCTTTCAATACATTCAGATACATTCCCTTATACTTGATCTGGTGATCGCTAGGCAGTACCAGCATCACGGCATCTTCATACCTCCTGCGCATAAATACGGCGCCAAGGCCAATACAGGGAGCGGTATTACGTCCTACCGGTTCACACAGAATATTCGTCTCCGGGAGTTCCGGAAGCTGCTCCTTTACAAGCTGCTTATAATCCTTATTTGTGGCGACATAAATATCCTCCAGCTCTACCAGAGAACGAATCCTCTCTACCGTCTGCTGGATCATTGTCTTTCCATCTCCTGTAAGACAGAGAAACTGCTTCGGATTCTTTTTTCGGCTTCTCGGCCAGAAACGCTCTCCCTTGCCGCCTGCCATGATTAGTGCTGTAACTTTCATATTAATTAGTAACCATGCCTTTCCATAAGCTGCGAATTTGCACCACAGCTTTTCTGCGGTTGAAATCATAATGAAATGTTCTAAAAATGATTTTTTATGTTTTTATGCTTATTATTTGCAAATGCCACCCAAAACATACGGCAAACGCATGACATTTTCAGATGATTCCTAAAATGTTTAATACAGTAACTACAATATTGATGGAGCTTAAAATAATTGCAATCACAGCAGCCGTCTTTACCCCTTTTACCCTAACGATCATCTGATTATTGCGATCCTCGTTGCCAAGGGACTGACGATCGATCTTTTCATTAACAACAGCCTGCACATTACGATATACCTTTACGCTTTCCTTATGCATAAAGTCTTCCAACGCTTTGAAATGTTCTTCCAGAATGCGCTGATTCTCGGCCTCTTTCTCCTTCGCTTCTGCTTCTTTCTGCTCCTTATCCGGATCTTCTTTTTTTGCCATCAGATTGTTGTTCATCCGCTGCATGAATTCAACAATCTCTCTATTGTCCTGCTTCAATCCATAGATCCCTGATTCAAATGCCGTCTTTAAGCTTGTCTTGGTATCATCATTAGAGGATTTAAGATTTCGCATTCCAGTATTCATCTCTGCAACGGCAGAAGAAATCTCTGACAAGCTGCCGCGAAGTTCTTCTGATACCACATCATGTACGTCGCTGGGCTGCGCCGATGTTTCTACCAAACTGGTAATAGACGCCTGCACATTATTCATCGTCGTGTACAGATCTCCTATGCCTTCCCTGATATCCGTCTGAACTCCCTGCATTGTCTCCTGTAGACCGCTCATGCCAGTCATTCCTGTCTGGATTCCCTGCAGACTCTCCTGCAGACCTTCCATACCGGCCTGAATTCCCTGTATGCTCTCCTGCATGCTGCTGATTCCGACCTGAACTCCCTGCTGCACATTCTCCTGCAAACCGTTCATGCCAACCTGTACGCTCTGTATACTTTCCTGCAGACCGCTCATACCGATCTGCATCCCCTGTATGCTTTCCTGTACGCTGTTAATGCCGCTGATACCGCTCTGGATACCACCCATACTCTCCTGCATGCCGCCCATGCTTGCATAGATGCCGCTCATGCTCTCCTGCATGCTGCTCATACCTGCATAGACGCCGCCGATGCTTTCCTGCACGCTGCCCATACCTGCATACACACCGCTTATCCGCTCCTGCATGCTGCCTGTAGCCGAATAAACTCCATCCATCTGCGCACGTATATTACTAACATCTTCCTGCATTCCAAAAACGGAATCACGGAATCCTTCTGTTGATGTCTGTACTTCTACCGCAGTATTCTGAATTTCCGCCGAAGAAGCAGCCAACGCTTCTGCCGAAAGCTCCAGTTTCAGCATGGCATCCTTGATCCCCTGCGCCGTACTGCCCACAAGTTCTGTAGACTGCTTCAGTTCTTCTGTGGGTTGTGCCAGAGAAACAGCTAAGGATTCGCTAAGCGTCTTCGCAACGGTTGCATCCATATTATTCAACGCTGCATTCAGGGCGGTCGTCACTGCGTCTGACATTTCTCTGGTTACCATCTCAGCGCTTGCATTCCCCTCCACTGCTTCCAACTGGAGAGTCCTTACTTTTTCAATGCTCTCATCCACAAGAGAATACATTTTCTCCGTAAGCTCTGTATTCTTATAATTCAGCTTACGCATCTCCTGCAGAACAGCCTCATATGCTTCCACCTGTTCCTGAAGATTCTGCATCCTTGCAGCCTCCGCCTGTGCGTTTGCCATGATCATCTCCTGCGCGTTATATCTTTGCGCCAGCTTATCCATGAAATTATCCATAATTTAAGAACCATTCCTTTCTCTGGGTTACAAAATCTGCATAAAACTAAGACTATTTTATCATTTTCAAAACATTTTTACAACAAAAAGTATAATTATGTCATTTGTGCAAGTTCTATATTTCTTTTTCTAAAAACTCATTATTTTTTGTCAATTTAACACATTTTTAAAACCATGTTCATATTTCGTTCATATATTTTGATTATACTACCATTAAGTCAAGTAAGATATTAAGTAATTTTTTCATAATAAGCCTGGATACTTGCAAAAGTATCCGGGCACTCCTCTTTTTTAGGAATATATATACGCACAAATGGCTGTTATCTGATAAACTACATCAGTAACAGCCATTTCCTTATTTTTCCGAACTAACGGAAAAAATATCCACGAATCAGACTTCCGTCCAACAATCCCTTTCATCTTCATTCAACAATCTTTGGATCTCTGTATTTAGGTGCATCATCTGATCATCCAGCGCAGATACCATTTGAGCACATTCTACCAGCGAGGTCTTAATGTATTCCGGGGCTTTGCCTTCAAATTTATAATATATTTTATGCTCCAGACTTGCCCAAAAATCCATAGCAACCGTCCTAAGCTGGATCTCTACTTTCACATCTACCACGCGGTTTGATAAAAAAATCGGCACCATAACCAGCAAATGATAGCTCTTATAACCGCTCGGTTTCGGATTCGCAATATAGTCCTTGATACATAACACCTTAATATCATTTTGTCTTTCCAGCATCTCTGCGACACGATAGATATCCGAAGTAAAGGAACAGATCACACGGATGCCGGCGATATCATTCACATGCTCCACCATGTTTTCAATGGTTGATTCCAAACCATGTTTTTTCAGCTTCTTTACAATGCTTTCCGAAGACTTTATTCTGGATTTAATATGCTCGATCGGATTGTACTTATGTACATGCTGAAATTCATCGTTCAGAATCTCCAGTCTCGTACCGATTTCTTTTAATGCTGAATTGTAAACCAAAATTGCTTCTTTCCATCTATCAACCTCAGAATTCTGCGAGGGTCGAAATTCCATAACTTCACTTCCTTTTTGTCAGGTCACCGTTTGCATCGCTTGTTTCTTACTTGTCTCTCTGTATCTATTGAATGCTTTGCAGCATCGTTTCCATATTCATTACTATTTGAGTAGATTATAGCATAATTTTTCCAATTTGTACAGATATTACAATAAATTCATAAAATTTACATATTTTTTAGTTATAATTCAATCGTTTTCTCTTGACT
>CAMWHY010000040.1 GCA_947174185.1 uncultured Lachnospiraceae bacterium
CACGTCCGGACGCATCCAGCAGGATCCGCTTCACCATCATATTTTTTTTAATTTACACATGATTCTTAATAAGCACCTTTTCCAGACACCTGATGATATCCGATGAGTGGTCCGACACCGGAAATACCCTGTTCCCACGTTCCACCTTTAAAGGGCACCCATTCTGTTCAAAAAAATCCATAACTGCATAGGCGTCATATCCGTAAATGCTGCTGTACAAAAACTTGGGATTAGAAATGACAGAGTCAAAAAACTCTGTCGTATCGCCCGCATTGGTAACATTGCATCTTCCCTTGCCGGTGATATAAACTTTTTTCCCTAATTTTTCATTGCGCTCCAATAGCGTCACCTGATGACCATCTGCGGATGCCGCATATGCCGCCATCATACCTGCCGCTCCACCGCCCACGACTATGATCTTCTTTTTTCCACTGCTCATATCATCTTTGGAGCGGTCATTCCGCCCTGTCCCTTCCTGAATTTGTGTGCCAAAATAATTTCCGTTCAATCATCTTTTTTATTTCTTTCTGTTCCCTTTTCCAGTTCATCATCTTCATAAGTCTGATAATCATTCCAGACCTCTTCCATTGACTGCAGATTCTTCTTTAACCTTTCCCTATAATTGACGCTCATGGAGACGATCAATGCATTGATTACGCTAAGGGGCGCAGTCAGGGAATCCACAATGGAAGTCATGCTGCTTTTTGCCCACAGATTACAGGAAGAATAAAGATTCATCGGTGAATATTCCGAGTCCGTGATGGAGATGATCTGCGCGTTTCTTTCATTGGCAAATTCCATCGCTTTTAACGTTCGCATGGAATACTTTGGAAAACTTAATCCTACTACAGCATCCTCAGCATTTACATGAATCATCTGTTCAAACGTCTCGCTGATACTTGTGGTATTGACCACCAATACATTCCCCCGAAACATATTGAGATAAAAATGAAGAAATTCCGCAAGCGGTGCGCAGGTTCTAAGTCCCACAATATATACCGTACGGGCTTTCATCAGGATATGCGTCGCCGTATTAAACGCAGCAGAATCAATCGTCGGAATCGTTTCTAAAATATTTTTTGCATCTGCTTCCAATACATTTTTGATCAGATTTGCCACATCTGCCAGCTCATTTTTATTACTGAGCACCGGGATCTCCCTCTGACTGTATCCCTCCGAAGAAAATTTTGCCTGAATCATGCTAAGCATATCTCTTTGCATTGCCCCATAGGAAGCATATCCCATACCCGATGCAAACCTTGCAGCAGTAGATTCGCTGACGCCGACCGTCTCCGCCATTTTAGCGGCATTTAAAAAAGCAGCCTGTTCAAAATGCTCCAGAATATAATCCGCAATTTTTTTCTGGCTCTTACTCATCGAACGATACTTTTCCTTAATTTTATCCTTCACCTGCCAAACCCTTCTTTCTAATAAACTAAATCAAAATAACCAACACAGATATAAAAACATATTTCTTTCATAATATTAATAAAAAATTATTTTTTTATAATGTCAATGAGGTTTACATAACCTGCAATTTGCATATTCATGTTCCAAAAATGATTTCATTTATGATTTTTTTGGAACATGAATATGCAAATAAAGAGTTATGTAAGCCGGATATCATATCATCATCCTTATTTAAAATTTCCCCACAGAAAACCTGTGGGGAAACTATTATCAGAATATTCCACAGCGCTGTTTACCAGCGCACTGCGAAAGATTCAAAGCATGCGCTTATTGCTACTGTGAATTAAACAGGGTAAGCGCCGTTCTTGGAATCAGCTTTTGTCATATCCACCTTCTCCTGCTGTGCCTGACGGTATTTGAAGAAGTCAGTTGCAACCTGCGGGAACAGTGCATAGGAAAGGACGTCCTCATCCTGCTGCTTCCATTCCTTCATCTCGCTCTCTAACTTATCCATCTCATTCTCAATCAAGTCAGCGGGACGACAGGTAATTCTTTCTTCGCCCGGTATAACCTTATCAATGACTTCCTGATTCATCGGTTTTACCGTCTGACCATATTTACCGCGCAGCACATCCTTCGTCTGGTCGGTAGCCATCTTATATCTCTCGCCCATCAGTACGTTAAATACAGCCTGTGTTCCAACGATCTGGGAAGAAGGCGTAACCAGAGGCGGCTCACCAAGATCCTTACGCACCTGCGGAATTTCCTTCAATACATCATAGTACTTATCTTCCGCATTCTGCTCCTTCAGCTGGCTCACCATGTTGGACAACATACCACCCGGCACCTGATAAAGCAGCGTCTTGATATCAACACCCATAACCTTCGGGTTCAGAAGACCATTTGCAAGACACTCGTCACGATAAGGTCTGAAATAATCAGCGATCTCAGCCAGCAGATTCTGATCGTAACCGGTATCATATTCCGTACCCTTAAATGTCTCAACCATAACCTCTGTAGCAGGCTGGGAAGTACCTAACGCAAATGGCGACATCGCGCAGTCAATCACATCTACACCAGCTTCAACCGCTTTCAGATAAGTCATAGAAGCAACACCGGAGGTATAATGGGTATGCAGCTGGATCGGCAGTTTTGTTACGCTCTTCATGGATTTGATCAACTCAGAAGCCTTATACGGTACAAGAAGTCCTGCCATATCCTTGATACAGATAGAATCTGCTCCCATCTCTTCAATCTTCTTAGCCATATCCATCCAGTATTCCATGGTATAAGCATCTCCCAAGGTGTAGGACAATGCGATCTGTGCATGACCTCTGCCTTCACGCTTCTTAATTACATTTGTCGCGTTAACTGCTTCCTGTAAATTTCTAAGGTCGTTCATACAGTCAAAGATACGGATAATGTCGATACCATTGGCAACAGACTTCTCTACAAAGGCATCCACAACATCATCTGCATAGGGACGGTATCCAAGAATATTCTGTCCTCTGAACAGCATCTGTGTCTTAGTATTCTTAAGTCCATCCTTGATCTTTCTAAGACGCACCCACGGATCCTCCTTCAAGAAACGCAGGGATGCATCAAATGTCGCGCCGCCCCAGCACTCGATGGAGTGATATCCGACCTTATCCATCTTATCCAAGATCGGAAGCATCAGATCAGTCGGCATTCTGGTTGCGATCAATGACTGATGCGCATCTCTAAGTATTGTTTCTGTAATCTTAATCGGCTTCTTTTCAGCCGTTTCATTATTTGCCATTCTATTTAACCTCCTATTTTTTCATTTAATACTTACATGACACCAAAGATCGCCATGAATGTTCCGGCTGCAACGGCTGTACCGATAACACCAGCAACATTAGGTCCCATAGCATGCATCAGAAGGAAATTGGTAGGATCCTCCTCCGCACCAACCTTCTGTGAAACTCTCGCCGCCATCGGCACCGCAGAAACTCCGGCAGAACCGATCAACGGGTTGACCTTGCCCTTCGTCGCAACACACATCAGCTTTCCGAACAGCACACCAGCCAGCGTACCAAAAGCGAAAGCAATCAATCCAAGAATTACAATAAAGATTGTGTCCGTATTTAAAAATGCTTTTGCGGATGTCGTCGCTCCTACGGAAGTACCAAGCAGGATAACAACAATGTACATCAGCGCATTGGAAGCTGTCTCTGTCAGCTGTCTTACAACTCCGGACTCTCTGAAAAGGTTACCAAGCATCAGCATACCAACAAGGGGAGCTGTGGTCGGCAGGATCAGACATACCACGATCGTTACGACGATGGGGAACAGAACCCTCTCCAGCTTGGATACCGGACGAAGCTGTTCCATCTTGATCGCCCTTTCCTTTTTTGTTGTAAAAGCCTTCATAATGATCGGCTGGATAAACGGTACCAGCGACATGTAAGAATATGCCGCTACTGCAATCGGTCCCAGATATTTGGTCTGTCCCAGCTTTCCGGCAAGGAAGATGGACGTCGGTCCGTCAGCGCCGCCGATGATTGAAATCGCTGCCGCAGCCTTATCGCTAAAGTCCGCCCATCCCATTGCAGCTGCAAACAAAGCGCCAAAATAGGCTGCGAAGATACCAAACTGAGCCGCCGCACCAAGAAGAAAGCTCTTGGGATTGGCAATCAACGGACCAAAGTCTGTCATCGCACCTACTCCAAGGAAGATCAGAGACGGCAGGATAGCCCATTCGTCTAACAGATAAAAATAATATAATAATCCGCCTGCGCCAGTTTCCGAATCCTCAATCGATATCATAATATCAGGATAAATATTTACCAGCAGCATACCGAACGCAATCGGCACCAAAAGCAGAGGTTCACATTCTTTCCTGATCGCCAGATAAAGGAATACGCACGCAATACCGATCATGATCACATTCTTATAAGTAAAGTCTGGATTCATGAACGCCATCTGCCCAAGCAGATTCTGCAAAATTTCTAGCATTACCTTAACCTCCTATTGTTAATCAGTCTATTGACATCTCTTAGTTCATAGTTGCCAGCAGAGCGCCTGCTTCTACAGCATCTCCAACTGCAACATCGATACTGGCAACAGTACCATCCTGAGGCGCTACAACAGGGATCTCCATCTTCATAGCTTCCAAAATAACGACTGCATCACCCTTCTTCACAGCCTGACCAGCACTTGCCTCCAGCTTAAATACCTTTCCTGCCGCACCAGCTTCAATCTTTATAGAGCCTGCGCCGGAAGAAGCCTTTGCTGCAGCGGGAGCCGCCTTCGGAGCCGCCTTGGGAGCTGCTGCTTTTGCCGCAGCAGGCGCTGCGCCCGTTCCTGTTCCCTCCTCTACGGTTACATCATATACGTTGCCATTTACGGTAATTGTATAATTTTTCATTTTATTATCCTCCTATTTGATATAAATTATCTGATTCTTCTAATGCTTCTGACAACAAAGCCGTCTGTGGAAGAAGCGCCCTCGCTGGCCGCAATGGCGGCTGCAATGACTGCGATCAGTTCACAATCATCTGAAACCTCTTCACGTTCAATGATACCAGCAATTGCATTGTCAACAGACTCCTCTGCCGCTTCCTTTACCTGCTTCCGCTCGCTTATAGCCGCCTGGATCTTCGGAATGAATCCAAAACATCCAATGATCAATGAGATCAATATCAAGACTGCAAATACCGTTCCCATACCGATCAGCGTGTTGACGCCTGCTTTCTCCATAAGTTCGCCGAAAGAGTAAATGATATTTGTATTAATACTTGTAATATGAAGATTCTTATCATACATCACCTCCATCACTGCATCATGGATCTCTCCATAAATAGCAATAGAAACGATTAGCTCATCTTCCTTTGCATCAATGGTGATATCATTAACCGTAACTTCCTTCTCTACCCGGCCGATTTCTTCTTTGTTATCGATCCAGGAATGAATACCAGAAAAAAATACCTCGCCATCCACACGGATATTTGTGTTCGCATAAATACTTGCGGCATAAGCATCATATTCATCTTTGGTATAAGCATCAAACTTTTCCAGTTCACTGGCAGGCAGTTCCTCTGAAACTAATTCATACAGGCGCTTACACCGGGCTTCCACCCAATCAGGATCATGACGCATTACCTTTTCTTCTCCGCCGCATGCGGTCAATCCAATGATGCAGGTAAGCATGAGCAATATACTTGCTAATTTTTTCATAGAAATTCTCATCCTTTCCTCACTTTCCCATGTTAAGCATACAGCATTTCAAATGCATAAATAAGGTGCTTTCTTGTATCTTCAGGTGCTATAACCGCGTCAACATATCCCCGCTTCGCAGCACTCTCAACATTGTTCTGAAGCGCAGCATATTCCTTTGTCTTTTCAGCGATCACATCAGCGCCTTGTCCATCATACATGATCTTTGCTGCAAGACCAGCTTCCATCGTCCCGATCTGCGCATCCGGCCATGCAAATGTGAGATCGCATCCGATACCCTTGGAATTCATAGATACATATGCGCTTCCATATGCTTTTCCTACGATCACATTGACCCTCGGCACATCACAGCCGGCAAATGCCGCCGTCATATCGGCAACCGCTCTGGATATTTTCTTTTCTGCGCATACGGTAGCTTCATATCCCTTAACATTTGTAATGCTAAGTACAGGGATGCCGAAGCTGTCACAGAAATAAATGAAATCCGTCGCCTTTTCGCATCCGTTGACGCTGAGTACACCGTCATACTTCTCCGCGATCTTGCCATCCTCGCCCACAAGTTCCGTGCGGTTGGCAACACAGCCCACCGTCATACCATCCAAGCGGATGAATCCGGTCACCATATCCTTTGCATAACCTGCCTTTACCTCGACAAAGTTATGATCATCTGCAATATTGCTTAATAAAATGGATGTATCACCTGCGCAGTCTGCAAGATCAGGACAGATTCTGTTCAGATCATCTGTACAATCAGCCAACGCAACATCATCATTATTTCCAGGGATCATGGAAATGAGTTCACGAAGCTGTGCAATGATATCTGCTTCACTTCCCACAAAATCAACTACGCCGCTTTCTTCCGCCTGAAATTTAGCAGCTGCAGTATCATTCTTATCCGCATTATTGCCATCCAATGCATTCGGAGAATTCACAAACAGCTTTGCTTTCTTCTCTTCCATGAAAGTAAAATCCGTCATGGAAGGAACGATCGCCAGTCCACCGCCACATGCGCCGAAGACTGCAGTAATCTGAGGAACGACTCCTTTTGCCATCGTCTGCTTAAAATAAATTTCCCCAAGACTGTTCAGTGCATCCGTTGCCTCCTGCAAACGAAGTCCGGCAGAATCGATCAGACCGATCACCGGCGTACCCGTCTTCATAGCAAGATCATAAATGCCAACAATCTTCTTTGCATGCATCTCTCCAATGCTTCCACCAATCACGGAAGCATCCTGGCTGTATACATAGACGCGATTGCCTTCAATCGTTCCGTAGCCGGTGATGACACCGTCAGACGGAGTATCATTTTGTTTCAAATTAAAATCAGTTGCCCTGGCTGTCACCTTAGCACCGATCTCAACGAAACTTTTTTCATCGAGCAAAGCTTCTATTCTTTGACTCGCCGAGCTTGTTGAAGTACTCATTCTTTTGACCTCCATATTGATTACTTAGTATTAAGATTCCTATGTGGACAAACCACACCTTGACCATTATAGCATATATATTTTTTAAATCATAGGATTTTTTTCATTTTTTGGTCAAATTTTACAATACTGTTACGATCAATTAATTATAACATAAATTCTTCCAGAAGGGAGCGAACCACATAGGGAAAGTCTCTTGCTTCGATCGTCTCCGGCTGCCACAACTTCTGCATGGCATAACATTCCCCATTGACCAACAGAAACCTTAAACCGATCTGCTCCCGTTCCGTGATCGGTCCATCGATGGATACCGGATATAATGTCACCATTCTGATCGTATCATAATCTCCGGTCAGCATTGATATTTCACCTGACGGAAACATCCATGACGTTTCAGACCGTACGCATCCTGTAACAGAAGTTGTACCCTGCACCGCTGGAGCGCCAAGCTCCCTGTTTTCGTAATGCTCTATACCGTGATTCATTAATACAGCGGTATCCTGCCATTTATAATTCCGATGGGGCGGCCAGCCGGAAGCCAGCACGACACTGACATATACCCGTCCCTGATTCTCTAAAGCTCCGGCAAAACAGTAACCGGCGCCATTCGTATATCCGGTCTTGATTCCAAGGGCGCCACTCATCTGATGCAAAAAAGCATCCTTGTTGGCGGCGCTGATCGTATGTCTCCCTTCTACGTCACAAAATTGATAAGATGGTGTTTGGACAATACTGCAAAAATCCTCATTTTTTATAGCGTAGGCACACAAGATCGCCAGTTCTTCTGCCGTTGTGGAATGCCTGCCATATTCATCCGCAGCATCCAGACCATTGGGGGTAATAAAATATGTATTCTCCATACCAAGAGACGCCGCTTTTTCATTCATCATATCCGCAAATCCTTCTACACTGCCGCCAATATGCTCTGCGATCACGACAGCAGTATCATTATGGGACTCCAGCATCATGGAATATAACAAATCACGGACATAATACTGTTCTCCCGCTCTGAGACCGGCATGTACCTTGGGCTGTGAAGCAGCATAACTGCTCACGGTCGCCAGTTCATCCAGTTTTCCGGATTCCAATGCCAGAATACACGTCATGATTTTGGTCGTGGAAGCCATCGGCATAACAGCATCCTCATTTTTTCCATAAATAACTCTTCCATTTTCCGCATCCATCAGGACTGCCGCCCCCGCATATAAAGAAAGATTCGGTGTCTGCTCCCCCTGCTGCAACACATAATTATTGCTGACAAGATGAATCACTGGAACATCGGATACCTCCTCAAGATAAAAATGCAAAAAGGGAATCAAAAAAGCTGCCACAAGGACAACCCAAATGACAGCTTCTCTGATCATGTAAAATACCTGAAAATCCTTTTCATTATCTACACTGCTGTTATTATTTCCGGCCTTACTGATTTTCATACATAAAACTCCGGATTTTTTTTAATTATATGCAATTCCAATATTGGTTATACATCCACCTTCATGCTGATCTCTTCTTCTGCCTGCGCGGTAAAGTCAGCCACCAGCTCCGGATTCATCGTCGGAAGTTCCTGAATGGACGAAACTCCGAAACTCCGGAGAAACTGCTCAGTCGTACCAAATAACAGCGGTCTTCCCGGCGCATCCAGCCTGCCGACTTCCTCGATCAGGTCATATTCCAGCAATTTATTGACCGCATGATCGCAGCTTACCCCCCTGATCTTTTCGATCTCACCTCTCGTCACCGGCTGTTTATAGGCAATGATGGACAATGTCTCTAAAACCGTATCTGTCAGTACATATTTCTGGGGAATCCTTGCAATCCTGCTAAGATATTCAAAAGTTTCCCCCTTAGTCCCAAGCTGATAGGAACCCTCCAGTTCCACCAGTTCGATCCCCCGGTCCTCTGCCTGATATTTTTCCTTCATATGTTCCAGAATGCTGCGTGTCTCTTTCTTTTCCAATTCCAGCGTGTCCGCCAGCTTATCCAGACTGACCGAGCTTCCCATGGCAAATAATATTGCTTCTATGATCGCTTCTGCTTTTGTCTGTTCCACCTTATCCCGATTCCTTTCTGCTATGATATCATCAGCCGTAGCGACTGTTACATGATCGCAAATGCTTCATCCAATGCAACAGGTGAAGCCGTATCGGCTCTTGTTATGATAATATCGTCAAACAGCCTGTCCTGCATAATATAGATCTGCCCTATCTTGATCAATTCCAAAACAACCAAAAAACTGACAATGATCTCCATCCTGCTATTCTGTTTTTCCAGCAATTCACGAAAACTGCACCGATCATGCTCATTCAGATAGGAGAGGATATAATGCTGCTTTTCTTCCAACTGCACCTCATCCTTTTCCACATTGCCAAATCTGCTCCTGATGGGATCAATGCGGTCCTCCTGACGCTTTACCATCTCCTTAAAGATCTCATTCAGCTTCTGAAGGGTCATATCGCCCACCAATTCCTCATAATCTACAGGTTCCCTGTAATTTAAGATCTCCTCCGGTATAGAAGGCTTCTTATACAATGAGCGCTGTGCATCAAGCTGCCTGTCCTTCAGCTCATAAGACATGTATTTATACATCTTGTACTCGATCAGCTTCTGCACCAGTTCTGCCCGCGGATCTTCTTCCTCTCCTTCTTCATTGACCTCCTTAGGGAGAAGCATCCTGCACTTGATATCCACCAGTGTTGCCGCCATGACCAGAAACTCACTCATAATATTCATATCACTGCGTTCCATCGCCTTAATATACTCCAGATATTGCTCCGTAATCTCTACGATCGGAATATCATAGATATCCACTTTATTTTTTTCTATTAAATGAAGCAGAAGATCCAATGGTCCCTCAAATACTTCCAATTTTACCGAAATTGCCATAATGCCTGTCCTGTCTTTCCTTCTTTTCTCAATGTGATATTTTTAAAATGTTCTAACTGCCTTTGATCTATTGCTCCGCATTTTTTACATTTTCTCATCCGTTTTGTCGGTGCTTACAAATACAGATCTCATCTAGGCATACGCATCAGGTCGATGACAACAAGTTCCCCCGGATTGAAAATCCGAAGCGGCAGTGTATGCATACCAAGCCCCCTGCTGACGATCATGCAGTTCTTCCGATATCTGATCAGTCCGCCAGCGCACTTGGGAAACAGCTTATATTTTGGAGAAATCAACCCCCGGGATCTTGAAAACGGCACCCGCATAAATCCGCCGTGATAATGACCTGCCAGCGAAAGATCAGCCCCCCAGTCAGCATAAGCCTTTCCATATTCCGGGTTATGCCCCACCAGAATCTGATAGGAATATTTATCTTTGGTGCCAAGATGGTGTTTCACATAAGAAGCATCCATCTGTATGTTCCCATGCTTCCGATAATGGATCAGATCCTGTGTCAATCCGGAAATCTTAATATTGGTTCCTGGAAGATACTTTCCGGTGTTGTCAAGCACATTAGCGCCACAGCTTTCCAGTGCATGACGAAATGCAGTATATTCGGTTTTGTAACGCCATGGCATTTCCTTAAGTTTTAATTCATGATTTCCCATAACATAATAAACAGGATATTTTTTACTCAAAGCGATAATCAGCTTTGCCACAGGATTCAACTCCGGCTCTTTGCCAGCCGTGATCATGTCTCCCGCCATAATGATACAGTCCGGATGCTCATGATCAATCGCCCGGATCAGATCCGCATTATCTTTTCCATATGTCTTCTCATGCAGGTCTGCCAACAGGATGATTCTGCAGTCTTTTGTGATTTTTCTTGTTTTAATACGATAAAAGATCTTTTTAAAATGCGTGGAATCTGACCACATGACTCCTGAAAAAAACGCACTGAAAAAAGAAAGCAGGAATGTCACATAATTCATTCTTTCTATCTCCATTCAACATACAATATCTTGTGCTATTTTGAGATTATAGCACAAGATATCTTTTTAGGAAAGAGCTTATAAAAGAAATTGTATAAAAATTTTACTAAAATAGTCGGAAAGGGCTGCCGCTTCTACATTTTCAGCTGCTAAAATATCCACACTGCCGATGACTTTTTCATCAATCCGATAGACCGCAGTCCCAATCACCGTTCCTTCTTGGATCGGTGCCGTCAGCCCCTCCTGATATACGATTTCCTTTTCTATCCCATCCAGCGGCGTTCCATCAATTGAAATACACCGAAATTCCGAGGCATAATTGGCGGAAACTACGTCACAAGCCCCTCTCGACACCTGTACCGGCCGCAGGGGATCCGTATTCTCATCCACATACAGATTGCAGCAGGCAAAGCCATATTCCAGCAGGGTCTGGGCTTCCAGAAATCTTGTGGCACTGTCTGGGGCTGCTAAAATGACTGCGATCATAGAGATTCCGTTTTTTTCGGCAGTCGCCGAAAGACAATGCTTCGCCGTAGATGTATAGCCGGTCTTTAACCCCGTTGCATAAGGGTACTGCCTTAACAGTTTGTTGGTGCTGCTCAGTGTAAAAACGTTTTCCCCTCTGGCTGTATGATGAACAATATCCTCCATCCATATCCCGCAATAGTTAAAAATCTCCGGATAATGATTGATCAGTTCCCTGCTCATAAGTGCCACATCGTATGCACTGGTATAATGATTTTCTGATGACGTCAGTCCACAGCAATCTTCAAAATGCGTATTTTCCATGCCTAGAGATGCCGCTTTCTCATTCATCATCTCTACAAACGCCGCTTCTGAACCGGCAATATGCTCTGCCATAACTACGCTGGCATCATTGCCGCTGGAAACTGCAATACATTTGATCAGCGTCTCTACCGACTGAATTTCCCCGGTCTCCAAAAAAACTTTGGAACCTCCCATAGACATTGCATAACTGCTAGTCACAGCCTCATCTTCCAGCGTGATCCTACCGCTTTCTATGGCATCAAAGATCAATAGCAGCGTCATGATCTTTGTAATGCTGGCAGGACTTCTGCGCTCATCGGAATTCTTTTCAAAGATCACGCTTCCGGTGCTTGCCTCCATCAACACCGCAGAGGGCGACGTAAGCTCCAATGGTGCTGCATTGACAATGACTGTCAACATAGGGTTCATCATGATGATCAATGCCAGGCAAAATACTGCAAGGATTCTTTTTATTCTGAGATTCATATTTTTCTCGCATGATATTAATCTTACAATAAGTATATGAATCCTATGATATTCCTATTCCTTTCTCTAACAATTACAAATGTTTCTTTTATAACATAAAAAACAGCCCGCTTTCGCGGACTGTCTGTTTTCGTAATACTTAGTTGTATTTACGCTTTCTAGCTGCTTCAGATTTTTTCTTACGCTTTACGCTAGGCTTCTCATAATGCTCACGTTTACGGATCTCCTGCTGGATACCAGCCTTAGCGCAGCTTCTCTTAAAACGACGCAATGCGCTATCCAGATCCTCATTCGGCTTTACTTCAATCTTAGACATCTAACTCAACCTCCCCCTCAGTCATTACTTGTGCACACGACTGTATAGGGTATTCAAAATGCACATAAATGATTATACCATAACTTGGCATTTCGTCAACTGTTTTTTTATTGTATCTGTCCTCCAAGTACGATCTTAGCCTCTGCCAGCGCATCATTGATGCCAGCAGGATTCTTACCGCCTGCCTGTGCCATATTGGGTCTTCCGCCCCCGCCGCCGCCGACTTTTCCTGCAATCGCTTTGATCAGATTGCCCGCATGGGCTCCTTTTGCCATTGCAGCATCGGTTGCCATCGCCATCAGATTGACCCTTCCGTCCTGTTCCGAAGCAAGTACAATAACGCCGTCGCCCATCTTACCCTTTAACTGGTCGCCAAGGTCACGCAGACCGTTCATATCCACACCGGCAATACTAACAGCCAGAAGTTTTACGCCGTTTACCTCCTCCATCTGATCCATCACATCGCCTACTGCCTCGCTTGCCGCCTTGCTCTTCAAAGATGCGATCTCGCTCTGGAGGGTCTTAACTTCGGCTAATATGCTTTCAATTTTATCATTAACTGTAACCGGAGTGGTTTTTAAAAGCGCAGCAGATTTCTTAACGCTTTCCTCCATCTCCTTATAATAAGCAAACACACTATCTCCGGTAATCGCCTCGATACGTCTCACACCCGCTGCCACACCGCTTTCCGAAAGGATCTTAAAGGCACGGATCGCGCCGGTATTTCCAACATGTGTTCCGCCACAAAGCTCCACAGAGAAGTCTCCCATACTGACCACGCGTACCGTTTCACCGTACTTTTCACCAAAGAGTGCCATAGCGCCAGTCTTCTTTGCCTCCTCGATGCTCATTTCCTTCGTAACAACTGCAAGGTTCTCCGCGATCTTCTCATTGACGATTGCTTCTGCCTTCTCCAACTCTTCCTTTGTCATTGCAGCAAAATGCGAGAAGTCAAAACGAAGTCTGTCTCCATTCACAAAAGAACCGGCCTGTTCGACATGGGTGCCGAGCACTGTACGGAGCGCTTTCTGTAATAAATGAGTCGCACTGTGATTCTTACAGGTGTTCTGGCGGTTTGTCTCATTGACCATCAGCGTTACGTTATCACCGGTTCTGAACATTCCCTTCGTTACGCGTCCAACATGTCCGATTTTTCCGCCTACCAGCTTAATGGTATCCAGTACTTCAAACTCTCCTTCAGGGCAGGTAATGATACCGATATCCGCATTCTGTCCGCCCATCGTTGCATAGAACGGGGTTTTCGCGACGATGATCGTCCCTTCTTCTCCATCGGTCAACGCCGTTACAATTTCTGATTCATTTGTCATAGCCAGAAGTTCTGAATCGCCGGTCAGCCTGTCATATCCAACAAACTCACTTGTAATATTCTTATCGATGGTCTCATATACGGTTGCATCCGCGCCCATATAATTGGTCACTTTTCTGGCTTTTCTGGCTTTCTCCTTCTGCTCCTTCATGGCAGCCTCAAAGCCTTCCTGATCTACGCCAAATCCCTTCTCCTCCAGGATCTCCAGCGTCAGATCCATTGGAAATCCATAGGTATCATAGAGTTTAAACGCATCTGCACCGTCCAATATCTTCTTATTTTCCGATGCCATTTTTTCTTCCATCTCGCCAAGAATTGCAAGTCCCTGATCAATGGTCTTATAAAATTTATCTTCTTCCTGCGTCAGTACATTTAAGATAAAGTCCTTTTTCTCTTCCAATTCCGGATAACCGTCCTTGCTTCCTTCAATCACGGTCAGTGCCAGATTGGCCAGAAATTTATTGCTAATTCCTAGAAGCTTCCCATGACGCGCCGCACGGCGGATAATACGTCTAAGTACATATCCTCTGCCCTCATTGGAAGGAAGGATACCATCGGAGATCATAAACGTAGCGGAACGCATATGATCCGTAATCAGGCGGATCGACACATCTTTCTTTGCATCCGACTCATAAACAACACCTGCCACTTCACAGATCCTGTCACGAATCGCCTTCATCGTATCAATGTCAAATACTGTATCCACATCCTGTACGACAACTGCAAGACGCTCCAATCCCATACCGGTATCAATATTCTTCTGTTTTAACTCGGAATAATTTCCTTTACCGTCCCCGTCAAACTGGGTAAATACATTGTTCCAGACCTCCATAAAACGGTCGCATTCACAGCCCACCTTACAGTCCGGCTTGCCGCAGCCGTACTTGATGCCACGGTCATAATAGATCTCAGAACAGGGACCGCAGGGACCTGCGCCATGCTCCCAGAAATTATCGCATTTGCCATTCTCATCTCTATAAAAACGCGTAATCTTCTCCGCAGGCACGCCGATCTCATCCGTCCAGATCTTAAAAGCCTCGTCATCCTCACAATAAATAGAAGGATATAACCTTTCCGGGTCCAAACCGATCGTCTTCGTTAAAAATTCCCAGCTCCATGCAAGTGATTCCCGTTTAAAATAATCCCCAAAAGAGAAATTACCGAGCATTTCAAAAAAAGTCAGATGTCTTGCCGTCTTACCGACATTTTCAATATCACCTGTCCGCACGCACTTCTGACATGTTGTCACCCTTTTCCTCGGCGGGATCTCCTGTCCTGTAAAATATGGTTTTAATGGCGCCATACCGGAATTAATGATCAGCAGGGAATTATCATTATGCGGCACCAGCGAAAAACTTTTCATCGCCAGATGCTCTTTGCTCTCAAAAAAATCCAAAAACATTTTTCTTAATTGATTCACACCGTACTTTTCCATAATTTTTCTCCAACCTTTCCTGTTTACACCAGCGTAAACATTATAATATCGCTTACTATGCCTTGTCAAATCTTTTCAGATGGAATCTTTTCAGATAAAAAGATTCCATCTGAAAAGATTTACAAAAAGGCTTGCCAAAATACAAATTTCTTTATATAATAACAATGCTGCTGAAATAGCTCAGTTGGTAGAGCACTTCACTCGTAATGAAGGGGTCGAGGGTTCAAGTCCCTTTTTCAGCTTCATCAAAACCGCCACAATTCTTATGGAATAAGGATTGTGGCGGTTTTCGTTGATACTGGTCACTTCTTTCTGCCCTTAGAACCCTGTGACATTTCTTTCTCGATCGCTGCTTCAGCATCTGCGATCTTTCTTGCCAGTTCTTCCTTTAAGGAAGCGCGGATCTTTGCTTTTTCTTTTGCGATCTTGGCCTTTTTGCGTTCATTTTCCAGACGTTTCTTCTCTTTTTCTTCTTTCTTTTTCTTCATATCAGCAAGTTCTTTTTCCGAGTATGGATTACACTCAAAAATGCTGATGGAAAGCGGTGCCAGCGTAATCCGGATAGACTGATCCCTTCCATCACATTCGTCATCCTTGCTTGGTATCACCCTGCTGTTTATCATTCCTGTTCCACCATAAGCTATAGCATCCGAAGAAAAGAGTTCCCGATAGCGTCCCATCTCCGGTACGCCGATCTTATATTTCTCGTATGGTCTGTTTGCAAAGTTAAGAACAACTAGTAACCAGTCCTGCGCTTTCCTGCCACTTCTGACAAAGGAAACCACATTCTCATTGGCTGAAATATTGTTGATCCATGTAAATCCGGCTTCCTTTTCATCCAGTTCATAAAATGCCTTATGCTCCAGATAGAAATGATTGAATGCCTTAATATATTCCCGGAAGGCTTCCGCCCCGTCCCCTTGAAGCACATCCTGTCCCATAAACATCTGCTTCTTCCCGGGATGCGCCATCAGATAGCCATACATAACCTTCATATTATTGATCTGATCAGCCCGGTCTCCAGGCATTCTGTCAATGATATTGCCCTGTCCAAAATTCGTATTGTTATGGCTGATCGGCAGGATATAGCTTTCATTATACTGATAGATCATGCTCATCGTCAGTTCATGATGATGCGCGTAACGCTCGATCGGATCAAAGGTCATATATCCCAACACATCCTGATTCCAGCCATGATTACAGCAAAGATCAAAGCCCAGACAGTCGTCCTGCGCCTCTCCCGTCATGCCTCTCCAGCCGCTTTCATCCTCTGCGATCGTCAGCACGCCCGGATATTTCTTGTGCAGCAGACGGTTCCACTTCTTAATAAACTCGATTGCCTCAAGATTCTCATTGCCGCCATAGATATTGGCAATCCACTGCCCGGGCTGACGGTAATAATCCAAATACAACATCGATGCCGTATCACAGATCATAAAGCCATCCACATGATATTCCCTGATCCAATAAACCGCATTGTCCAGCAGATACGCAGCAACCTCCGGTCTCTGATAATTAAACAATAACGTACCGTTTCTTGGATCCACACCGCGTCTTGGGTCTTCATGCTCATACAGACAGGTTCCGTCATATCTGCCAAATCCGTCTTCGCTGACTGCAAAGCAGTTCGGTGTCCATTGCAGGATCACTCCAATCTGTTCTTTATGCAGTTCATTAATCAGATATTGATAATCCCACGGTGTTCCATACCGGCTGGTCGGTGCATAATAAAGGGACGTCTGATAGCCTTCCGTCTCATCCTGCGCATATTCCATGATCGGCATCAATGCCACATACGTATAGCCCATCTCTTTCACATAAGAGATCAGTGTACTGGCAACCACACTCATATCAACCACTTGATCATCTTTATTACTATTCTGATCTTGTTGATCCTCAATATCATTAATAAATGCACTCAGCTTGCACTCATAAATATTCATAGGGGTTTCATGAATATTCTTATTCTTTCTTTCCTTAAGCCACGCTTCATCCTGCCACTTAAAGCCCTTCAGGGACGTGATGATAGACGCGCAGTCCGGCCGCAGTTCCTGTAATACATTGTAAGGATCTGTTCTAAAGGAAGCGATGCCCCCACGCATTAAAACAGCATATTTATACTTTTCGCCCTCCTTCACATCAGGCAGGAACAATTCAAAGATACCGGTATTGTACAGACGCACCATCTGGTGGATCTTTTCATTCCATTCATTAAAGTCTCCCACAACACTGACACGGACTGCATTCGGCGCCCATACACGGAACATGCATCCACGAACACCGTCAACGGTCGTCAAATGGGCTCCCATGACCTCATAAGAGTTATTCAGGGAACCAAGATGAAACCTCTCAGCATCATCTTCGGAAAGATTGTTTACATAGTTATAAGGATCAACAAACTGCTTTGCACGTTTTCCCTTTTCTTTATACTGCACATAATATTTATAGTCCTTACGATCCTTTCCGGGCAGCAACGCTGCAAAAAAACCGGTATCGTCCATCCGTTCCATCTTGACTTCTTCCTTGACAGTCTTTCCTCTGGTTCCCTCAGTACCATTGATATATAAGCTGACTGCCTTGGCATCCGGGAAAAAGGCCTGCACCAATGTCTGTTTACCAACGGTATGCGCTCCAAGATACTCCTGTGGATGATCACATTCCGCATAAACAACCTCTTCAATCGCCGCCCAGTCCATCATATTATATAGTTTTTTGTTCATCCCGCATCCCTCCTGCAATATATTTAAGTATGTAATCTCTCATATTTTATCTTCTATTTAGCTTACCGCACAAATTCGTTTATCTTACCTATCGTCTATCAGATCATTACAGTTCATGAATAAATAGTCCGCTTCGTAATTTCGGTTCAAACCATGTAGATTTGGGAGGCATAAGCAGCCCGGCATCCGATACTGCAAATAATTCTCCAATGGACGTGGGATACATTGCAAAAGCCAGCACACAGTCCGAAGTCGCACGGCGTTCCAGTTCTTCGAGGCCACGGATACCTCCAACAAAATCAATCCGCTTATCCGTCTTGGGGTCCTGGATATCAAGAAGTTCTGCCAATACATATTTCTGCAGAATTGACACATCCAGTCCGTCTACCGGATCGGAATTGCGTAAATTTTCTTTTAACGTCAAAAGATACCATTTCCCCTCCAGATACATCGCCGTCTCACCCTTCTTTTTCGGGCGGATCGGCGCATCCGCCGGCACACTGATCTCATACCTCTCCAAAAGCTTCTTTTTGAATTCTTCCGCAGTCATACCGTTCAAGTCCTTGACTACACGGTTATAATCCATGATCATCAGCTCGTTATCCGGAAAAAGCACAGAAAGGAAATAATTGTATTCTTCCTCTCCGGTATAGCCGGAATCAGACGTCCGCCGTTTTAATCCTACTTTTACAGCAGATGCGCAGCGGTGATGTCCGTCTGCAATGTATATTGCATTAATAGAAGCAAATGCATCCTTCATCAGGACGATATCCTCCGTACCGTCAATCACCCATACCCGGTGTCCGACGCCATCCTCCGCAACAAAATCGTAAAGCGGCGCACCCGTTTTTGTCTTTGCAACGACATCTGCAATCTTCTGATTTGCACGGTATGCCAAAAAAATGGGACCTGTCTGGGCATTGCAGGTATCTACATGACGGATCCTGTCCTGCTCTTTTTCCGCTCTTGTATTTTCATGTTTTTTGATTACATTATTCTGATAATCATCAATAGAGGCGCAGGCCACAATCCCCGTCTGCACCCTGCCGCTCATAGTCAGCTCATAGATATAATAACAAGGTTTCTCCTCTTTGATAAACAGTCCATTCTCCTGCCACTCCTTCAGCATGGAAGAAGCCTTCTCATAAACACAATCTGCATACATATCTGCATCTTCCGGAAACTGCGTTTCCGCCCGGTCGATCGCTAAGAACGAATGCGGATTTTTAAGGACGACCTCCCTTGCCTCCGCACGGCTATATACATCATACGGCAGCGCCGATATGATCTCCTCCTGCCCTTTTGCAGGACGGATTGCCTGAAATGGTCTGATGTCTGCCATAGAAAATTCCTTTCTTTTGTCAATAATATAAAAATATGATCGACCGTCCCTTATGGACGGATAATCATATTTATTTTATCAAAAAATAAAACATAACACAAGAAATTCCGCTTTTCAAAATACCTAAATTGTACTATAATCCATTATAATAAAAATAAAAACACTATAAGGAGCGCTTTAGCCATGACTAAGGAAGATGAAATCTTTTTAGACCGTATCAATGAATATGCAGACAGAGTGCTGGACGGGATAGACCCGCAAAAAACCCAGGTATCCTTTCAATTAGAAAAACTACGTCCGATCATGGAGGATCTTGCCAAAGAAAACAATTCCTCGGTTGAGGAAACCTTCATCCGTTATATGGATCTCGCAACAGAACGCAGCGTTACCTTAGAGCGTAAGTTCCAAAGCACGCTGGGCAATATGAATACTTACGGCGATGTTATGGATGGAAACAAAATATAGAATAAAAATCCCACTCCGTTGACAAAACAGAGTGGGATTTTACGTTTGGAATCAATCTGTGGGATCAGAATCAGTCTACTGTAAAAGTAAGACTGTTGAATGCCTTTTTCGCAGCACGTGTACCTTCTAAACTGCCCATGATTATGCCTGTATCGCTTCCATCGATCCATACGATATAATTGCTTTCCATTCCTGCATTACCGTCGAACTCATATAATACCCATGTAAGACCATTTGCAGAATCTTCTTCGACAACTTCTACCCCATCCGCATATTTCACTATTTCCATATAGAGATCATAAGTATCTTCATCTACAAAGACGCCCTGAAGGATCGTCTCGTCATCTTCCGTCACGCGAAAGCCTTCGTCTCCGCTCTCTAATCCGTTCTCTAACATTAAGCCATCCGAGGTATCCAGTTCCACCTTAACGTTATCTCCCGTCCCGACCTTGTAGGAATAACTCATACTTGTAGTGCAGCCTGTCAATACAATCATTCCAAGAACCCCACTCAACACCAGTGCCGCTAACTTTTTCATTTTTTTCTTCCTCCTTTAAAATATAGCTTTAATATATAAAACTATCCCCCTAATTAAAAATTATAGCATTAATACAGAATACCGGAAACCACCCCCTTGGTGCATTTCCGGTGTTCGATGTCAACCTTAGGTTGCGTTAGTTTGATCGCTGTTGAATATCTTCCGGTCACATTTGTTAGGAATATTCAAATTACTTTACAGAAAAAGTGAGACTGTTGAATGCTTTTTTCGCGGTATCGGGATCTTCCCCACTTGATAATACCATACCCGTGTCACTCCCATCAATCCAGACGATAAAACGACACTCCGTATCATCAATATTATAGAGAATCCATGTAATGCCATTTGCGGAACCTTCTTCGATAATTTCTGCCGTATCGTCAGCCTCGAGCCTATTCTTTTCATTTTCACAAACATCCGCATTGGTCAATATTCCCCGAAGAATTGAATCGCCATCCTCCATTACATTAAAAGATTCAGACCTCAGCATTAATCCTTCAGAAGTATCCAGTGTCACCTCAACGGTATCTTCTGCCCATAAGCCGACCATGTCCATACTCGATGTACAGCCTGTCAGCGCAAGAATGATAACCATCACACATAGTACGGTGGTAAGTCCTTTACTGAATTTCCTCATCCTGTTTCTCCAATCCTTCGGTTTTGATACCAGACTCCGCTTAATCTTTTCTCCAAACGCCATTTTGATCACCGTTGAAGAAAATTTACTCTACGGAAAAAGTAAGACTATCCAATGCTTTTTTCGCGGTATCATAATCTCTCAAAATGCTAGCGCCAATAAGTATACCCGTGTCGCTTCCGTCGATCCAGACGAGAATGTTTATTACTCTTCCCGTTTCAACAACGCCGTCTGTGCTATAAAAAATCCATGTAATACCATTCGCGGAATCTTCTTCAATGATTTCTGACATATTCATATTATCATATATATCCTTATAATCATCAAATTCTTCTTCATCGATAAAGATTCCTAGAAGGATCGTATCGTCATCCTCCTTCACATAAAAACCACAGTAGTCATCCTCCGACTGCATTAAGTCGTCAGCCTCCGACAGTGTGAAACCCTCTGAGGTATCCAGCGTCACGTTAACGGTATCTCCTGTCTGTGGATTAAAAGTCATACTCATACTCGATGCGCAACCTGTAAGCGCAAGAATGATAACCATCACACATAGTACGGTGGTAAGTCCTTTACTGAATTTCCTCATCCTGTTTCTCCGATTCTCTGATTTTGATACCAGACTCCGCTTATTTGATCACTCTGACTTTAATGACATCCTCAATTGCAGTCAGCTTCGCCACAATATCATCCGATACCAATCCTGCTACATCAAGCATCGTATAAGCATACTCACCCTTGGACTTATTCATCATATTCTCGATATTGATACCAAGATCTCCAAAAGTTGCGGTGAACTTCGTGATCATATTTGCTACATTCTTATGGCAGATCGCCACACGTCCCTGTGAAGTGCAGACACCCATATCCACATTCGGATAATTCACGCTATTAACAATATTGCCGTTCTCCAGAAAATTCATCATTTCCTTAACAGCCATCTTGGCACAGTTATCCTCCGCCTCTTCTGTGGACGCTCCAAGATGCGGGATGACAATACAGCCTTCTGCGCCTGCCGTAGTCACATTCGGAAAATCTGTAACATATTTTCTGATCTTTCCAGACTTGATTCCGGCAAGGACAGCCTTCTCATCTGCAAGAAGATCACGTGCAAAATTAAGCAGAATCACTCCATCCTTCATCATACCGATGGCTTCCTCGTTGATCATGCCTCTGGTGGCATCCATCAAAGGCACATGGACCGTGATGAAATCACATTCACTGTAAATATCATTCAGATCAACCACATGCTTTACCTCACGGCTAAGACTCCATGCTGCGTTGACAGATACATAGGGATCATATCCATAGACCTCCATCCCAAGATGGATCGCTGCATTCGCCACTTTCACGCCGATTGCGCCAAGACCGATCACACCCAGCTTCTTACCCTCAATTTCCGTTCCGGCAAATTTCTTCTTTTCTTTTTCAACTGCCTTAGCAATATTTTCGTCATCCTGATCTTCTTCCACCCACTGGATACCGCCGACGATATCCCGGCTCCCCAGCAGCATGCCTGCGATCACGAGTTCCTTAACTGCATTGGCATTGGCACCCGGTGTATTAAATACGACAACGCCTTTCTCCGCACATTGATCCAACGGAATATTATTGACACCGGCTCCGGCTCTCGCAACTGCAAGCAGGCTGTCCGGCAGCTTCATATCATGCATCGCCGCGCTTCTGACCAGAATTCCCTGTGCCTCATCATACTGCTCCGTCTTTGCATAATCCTTTGTAAAAACATCCAATCCCACCTGTGCAATCGGATTTAAACAATGATACTTATACATGGTTCCCACTCCTGCCTTTCCTTCTACTATATTAGCTGTTCTTGGCTTCAAACTTCTTCATGAAATCAACCAGCGCCTCCACGCCCTCGATCGGCATCGCATTATAGATACTTGCACGCATACCGCCCACTGACCTATGTCCCTTTAAATTCTCAAATCCTGCTTCCTTAGCTTCCTTAACAAACTTCGCATCCAAGTCCGCATCCCCCGTAACAAAGGGAACATTCATCAAGGAACGGTCTTCCTTTCTCACAGTTCCTTTGAACAGCTTGCTTTCGTCCAGAAAATCATAAAGAATCTTTGCCTTCTTCTCATTTCTTTCCTTCATAGCTTCCAGACCGCCCATCTTTTTGATCCACTGAAAGACCTTTCCGCAGATATAGATGCCGTATGCAGGCGGTGTATTGTAAAGGGAATCATTGTCCGCATGCGTCTTATATTTTAACATGGTCGGAGTTCCCGGAAGAACCTCCTCCGTGATCAGGTCTTCCCTGATGATCACGATCACTACGCCAGCCGGTCCGATATTCTTCTGTACGCCGCCATAGATCACCCCATATTTTGTCACATCTACCGGCTCACTTAAAAAGCAGGAAGATACATCGGCAACCAGCGTCTTGCCCTTGGTATTCGGAAGTGTCTTAAACTTCGTACCATAGATGGTATTGTTCTCACAGATATATACGTAATCAGCATCCTCCGAAATCGGCAGCTCAGAACAGTCCGGAATATAAGAAAACGTCTCATCCTCAGAAGATGCGATCTTATTAGCTTTTCCATAGATCTGAGCCTCCTGATAAGCCTTCTTAGCCCACTGTCCGGTCACGATGTAATCAGCCACCTTATTCTTCATCAGATTCATAGGGATCATCGCAAACTGCTGGCTTGCGCCACCCTGTAAGAACAGCACCTTATAATTATCAGGAATGTTCATAAGCTCTCTTAAGTCTGCCTCTGCTTCCTTAATAATATTATCGTATGTCTTGGAACGGTGGCTCATCTCCATCACGGACATGCCGCTTCCCTTGTAATCCAGCATTTCATCTGCTGCTTCCTGCAATACCTCTTCCGGCAATACGGCCGGTCCTGCGGAAAAATTATACACTCTTCCCATTTTCCTGCTCCTCCTAAATTAATAGCCTGTTATAAAATCTAAATGTCAAATCTACCGTAATATACTTTAACATCTAATATAATGTACTCTGTTTTTCTTTCTGCGTCAAGTGGCATCATCACAATATTCAACGCCTGCGCTTACAGTTCATAATATTTCTTATGCGTTTTAAACCTTCTGACGCTTGAAAGACATCGGCATCAATGA
>CAMWHY010000041.1 GCA_947174185.1 uncultured Lachnospiraceae bacterium
ACGAAGCACTGACCATTTTCCGCCGCCGTAAAATTGGATTTGTTTTTCAGGCATATAATCTGGTGCCCGTGTTGAATGTCCATGAAAATATTGTTCTTCCCGTCCAACTGGATGGCGGTGAAGTTGAAAAATCATTTATGGAGCAGATTGTCCAGACACTGGGACTGGACGGGCGACTGGATGCTCTTCCTAACCAGCTTTCCGGCGGGCAGCAGCAGCGTGTGGCAATCGCCCGTGCGTTGATCGCAGCGCCGGCTATTATCCTTGCCGATGAACCTACCGGCAATTTGGACAGCAAAACCAGTCAGGATGTTTTAAGCCTCTTGAAAGTTACCAGCCGGAAATTTACCCAGACCATCGTTATGATCACCCACAATGAGGAGATTGCACAAATGGCTGACCGGATCATCCGTATAGAGGATGGACACATTGTCAGCAGACATACTCCCGCCGGGAATTCACCGGCATAACAAGAACGCTGCAAAAGACCTATCAAAGGAGGCTAATCATGAAAGTAAAAAATCAACAGTGCATCCGCCGTTTAAGCTATAAATCCCTATGGGCGTCCCGGAAGCGGAACCTGATCGCCATCATTGCGATTGCCCTTACAACACTGCTCTTTACGTCCCTGTTTACAATCGTTATGTCCATCAACTCCAGCTATCAGACCTTTCAGTTCCGACAGCTGGGCGGCTATAATCATGGTACTTTTAAATCCGTAAACGAGGAACAGCTTGCAGCCATTTCCGCCCATCCTAATGTAAAAGAAGCCGGCGTCCGCACGGTCATCGGATTCTTAGACACGGATTCATTTGCAAAAATCCCCGCAGAAATCAGCTACATGGATGCCAATACTACCAAATGGTGCTACGCTCTGCCCACCACCGGACATATGCCGGAAAAAGACAATGAGATCGCCATGGATACAACGGCGTTGAAACAATTAGGCATCACACCGGAACTGGGAGCTGAAATCCAGCTCTCCTTTACGCTGAACGACAAGGAGCATGCCGGTCCGGAAATAACTGATACCTTTATTCTTTCAGGATATTGGGAGTATGATGATCTGATGCCGGTACATTATATCAATATTTCCGAGAGTCATTTGAAAGAAATCATAGATGCGGCTATGGCAGAGGGAATGGCACCATTCCGCACAGACTTAAACGTGATGATGAAGTCCGCCATAAATATACAGGGACAGATGGAACAGGTAGATACAGATCTCGGCTATACATGGGACAGCTTTGTCGATGAAAACAGCGTCCGTATCGGCGTGAACTGGGGCTATACTTCCTCCCAGCTTAATGAAACGCTGGATCCGGAGACGGTTCTGTCTATTGTTTCATTCATCATACTGGTAGTGTTTACCGGATATTTGATCATCTATAATATCTTCCAGATTTCCGTTACAGGGGATATCCGGTTTTATGGGCTTCTGAAAACCATTGGCGTAACACCGACGCAGCTGCGGCGCATCATCCGGCAGCAGGCGTTACTTCTTTGCCTGATCGGAATTCCTATCGGCCTCCTGCTCGGATATATCACAGGCGCAGTATTGACACCGGCTGTGATCAAAAACACATCCCTCGGAGAAATATCTTCCACTGTCAGCATTTCTCCGCTTATTTTCGTAGGTTCGACACTGTTTTCCCTGCTTACGGTTCTGTTATCCTGCAAGAAACCCGGACGGATCGCAGCAAAAGTATCTCCTATCGAAGCGACAAAATATACGGAAAATACCCAGACTAAGAAAAAGCAGCGTCACACCCGTGGAGCAAAAGTATCCCATATGGCATTTGCCAATCTGGGACGCAACCGGAGCAAAACCATTCTTGTCTTTGTATCGCTGGCTTTGTCCGTCATACTGCTGAATCTCCTATATACATTCGTCGGTGGATTTGATATGGAACTTTATCTCAATAATCGAACCTGCGCCGACTTTATTGTCAGCAGTACCGACTACTTTCGTTTTAATCCGTCTTTGGAATTTATTACGGAGGATGCCATAGAGCAGATAAAGACAGATACCGAACAGTCCCTTGCCGGATGCGGTTATGTCTTATCCGATAATAAGCACCCGTTATGCTGGGTATCAGAAGAAACCTATAGAGCTTTATATGCCAACTGGGTAACCGAAGAACAGATGGAGCAGTTATTATCATTATCCCTGGAAGTTAACGACGACAACAAAGTATCTACCGACGTACAGCTTCTGGGGCTGGATCCTGCGCTATTTGATAAGCTGACTGTTCTGGAAGGAGATCTTGACTCCCTGTTTTCGGGAAACAGCCACGCCATTGCTTTGTCTGTTTATACGGATGATTACGGCAATGTAAGAAATCGGGAAATGTATCCGGAAATAGGAGATACCCTCAGGCTGACTTATGTTTCCGAGGGCTACTATATTGACAGCCGTACCGGTGAATACTGTACGGAAAATACCCCTGAAGAATATATGGAATATCACATCAGTAAAAGCATTGATATAGACTATACCGTATGTGCGCTGGTAAGCGTGCCACTTTCCATGAGTCATAGATATGCTACCATCGGTGCCCTTGGCGCCATACTTCCGGCAGAGACGATCACACGGGACAGCGGCATGTCTGTAGTCCCGCTCTACTATCTGTTCGATACCCCGACAGAAGCGGCGGAACAAAATGCAGAAGCTTATCTGGCGGAGCTGACTGCCAATGATCTCCCGGAACTGATGTATCAAAGCAAAGAAACAATTCGTACGGATTTTAAGCAGTTTCAGAACCTGTTTATGCTGCTGGGCGGTCTGCTTTGCGCCATTATCGGGTTAGTAGGTATTTTAAATTTCTTTAATGCAATAATGACCGGTATCCTCTCCCGCCGCAGGGAATTTGCGGTATTACAGGCAGTAGGCATGACCAACAGCCAGTTAAAATCCATGCTGATCTATGAAGGGCTTCTTTATTCCCTTGGCTCCGTATTGATCGCGCTGATTCTATCTGCTGTCATGAATCCGTTCATCGGTAAAATGCTGGAAAATATATTCTGGTTCTTCCGACCCCATTTTACCATTCTTCCTGTTGTGATCGTGATTCCTGTCTTTATGCTGTTTGGATGGCTGATCCCTACCATCCTGTATGGACAGACCGCAAAACACAGCGTGGTAGAACGGTTAAGGGAAACGGAATAACGCAATACATCAATCCAAAAAGTTATTACGGAAAGGGAAGCACTGATATCATCAGTGCTTCCTATTTCACCTCATCCAAAGCTCCTTCTTGGACCAGCTCCAAAAGAATATCCACAATATGTGCATCCAGCTGTGTTCCTGATACCCGCTTCATCTCAGCAATAATGCTTTCCATCGGCATACATTCTCTGTAGGGGCGGGTAGAGTGCATGGCATCAAAGGTATCTGCAACCGCAATAATCCTTGCAACCTGCGGAATTTCTTTTTCCTGCTTTCCACTGGGATACCCCTTTCCATCCAGCCGCTCATGATGATACCCTGCGCCCAATGCCAGATTCGGCAGACAGTCGATCTCCTTTAAAATCTCATAACCGTATTGTGCATGCTGTTTAATGGTTTCGTACTCACCATCCGTAAGTTTTCCTGGCTTGTTCAAGATATCTTCCGGAATGACAACCTTCCCGATATCATGCAGCAGTGCAATATGGTAAATGTTCTCCAGCATTTTTTCGTTATATCCCAGCTTCGCTGCGATCATCCTTGCATACTCCGCCACCCTAAAAGAATGCCCCTTTGTATACTGATCTTTAATGTCAATGCTCTTGGCAAAAGCGCGTATCATCTGATTGATAAACAGCTCGCTTTCCTTTTCCTCCTTAATTGCCTGCTTCAATTCTTTATTCTGCTCTTCCAGCCTGACAGAAAACGCATGAATCCGGTCCTTCATAAAGTGGATGCAGTTTTCCGGTATATTGCTGCCATTGTAAATTGCCTCTGCCATTTCCATACAGTTTCCGTAACCGCACGCTCCGCAGTTAATATTCCTCTGCTCCCAGTTTATTTTGTTCATGGAAAGGAATATGGCATCCAACTCCTTCTCGTCCGGTTCGCGCAGGGAAATACTGCCTGATTTATCGGTATAACTACGCATAAAATCCCGAATATCCAATTGGGAAAACTGCTTGTTAAACTGCTCTAGGCGCTCCGCCGGCGCAAGCGCTTTGGAAAACGGACTCTCACCACTGGTCTTTTTACAACGTTCTCTGATCTCCTGCAGATTATAATAGTTTTCTTCTGAATCATTTTTTTCGATTTCGATACCCGTCCCGTAAAGGCAGCCCCTGTCACAATTCAGAATATCTATCATAAACGGTACTTTTTGTCCTTTTGCCAATCTCTTTCTATAGTCCTTTAAGAAGGTATAGGCGCGCTTTTCCCCCTCCACCTGCCGTATAAATGCCTCCTCACCGCAAAACCAGTAGACATTCTCCTTAAGCCCTCCCGGGGTGGGATAAACAGAACCTAAACCATATTCGATCTCGTCTGCTGCGTCTGCACCTTTAATATGGTGTTTACGCACATATTCCATAAAATGACGGAAGGTCAGATTATAGGATACATAACCATATGTATTGGCATCGGTAATCTCGATTTTTTTCGCCATACATGGGCTGATAAATGCCAGTTTATCTGTAATATGCATGTATTTTCTTGCATAAATCGCCGCACATAGCAAAGGACTGTGTATCGGTATCAGCTTCTGTATCAGGTCCGGCGCATAATGTTCAATATAATTGACCACGGCGGGACAGGGTTGGGAAATTCCGCCCTGCAGGTCATGCTCAGAAATATAATTGATATATCCCCATGTGGTAATGTCAGCGCCAAAGCTGACACTGATGATCCGCTTGACTCCCAAAGCCTTCAATCCGCCTAATATAGAGGCATATTCCTCCGGGTAATTCGCCTGAAATGCCGGGGCAAGCAGCACAGATATCTGCTCCCCCTGTTCTAAATCGCGGAAAAACTGTTCCGTATCATCATAATAATCTCTGGCGTTATGTTCACACACATCAAAACAGGCGCCACACGCAATACAATTTTCACTATGTACCTCAATCCGCTGTCCGCCCTCTGATTGAACGGAATAATTTGCAGTCAGAACCGGGCAGACCGAAATGCAGCGATTACACCCCTGACACTTTTCATTTGTATAGACCAGCTGACTCATAATTTCTTTCCACTCCCCTTATTCTTTGGCACATATTGCCGAATACAAATGGTGCAAACAATATACATACCAGTTCTTAAATACTTAAATTTTTCGTATAAATATTGTATTCCTCTTGACAAACACTGTCAATATTTATATAATCTGCAAATTAAACAGGATATTTTTTCGTCAAGCGTGTCTGTATATCCCTTATAATGTTTCTTTTACTTCTGTATCTGGTAACCAGATTTTGATTTTACCCATAATCCGTATTTCCTTTCTTGTAATGGAAGCTCCTGCTTACATACAGATGTGCTTTTCCTTCATGTCCACGAACAAAGACAACAATATGCTTATGTACAAACATTGCAAAAAACATTAATCATAGAGGGAAGAAAAAGGTGAATAACAAAGATGATTGACAACAGAAATATAAATATCATAACCGATGCCGACGGCAAAAAACTGGTTCTGATTAACGATATCCGTTTCAAAGGGAAACGGCAAATTGACTGGAATGATGTAAAGCAATATCTTGAAGGATATGTCGGAGACCATTACGAAATTGCTGAAAATGCAGTACGTATTTTTATTGGAAGTGAACTACCTGAAGAATACACAGAATCAGAGAGTCGGAAAAACCTTATGGGTGCAAATGCAAAAGCTAAGGCAAATGCTGCCACTGCATTACCGGAACTAATCCAAATAGCATCTAAGCCGACTTTTGAAGAAAACCGCAAGAAAAAACACAAGAAAAATGCTAAATACGGCTGGTATAGATATAATGTCCGTTTTGCTCTCCCAGTCTACGAAGAAAAGGCACTTATCAGATACAACATTTTCCATGCCAGACTTCTGGTCAACCACGCCGAAAATGGCAGAAAATATCTGTACGACATTCTGGCAATAAAAAAAGAAACGAGCAAGCCGTAACAGGATGTACGGTGAAAACCCATTTCTTATCTGTAATAATAAGCTATTTCTTTCATCCTGTCAATCCTTGATTTTGATTTGTTTCTAAAAGTCAACAATGTTTTTTTATACAAGGGGAACTTTGTTCCCCTTGACATTATCTTCAATAAGGTTACTTAACCTCGATGAAGTAAAATAACTTCGAGGATGTTATTTTACTTCGATGAAGTTATTTAACTTCATTGACTAACTCTTCTCCCTTTTCCAATGCCGCTGCATTTTCAAGTGTAACCTGCGCAATGGAATGCATCGCTTCTTTTGTAAAGAAGCCCATGTGCGAAGTCAGGATAACGTTTGGAAACGTAGTGAGTCTTGCAAGATTTTCGTCCCGTATGATTTTATTGGAACAATCCTCATAGAAGATCCCCTCTTCCTCTTCATAGACGTCCAAGCCCACACCGGCGATCTTTTTCGACAACAGTCCGTCGATCAGCGCACCTGCATCGATCAAACCGCCTCTCGAAGTGTTGACGATATAAACACCTTTTTTCATCTGACTTATGCTTTCCTCGTCGATGATATGATACGTGTCCTTCATCAACGGACAGTGCAGCGAGATCACGTCCGCCTCTGCCAGAAGATCCTTTAACGGCATATATTCTACCTTAAGATCCTTATTCGGATAGGGATCATACGCAATGATCCTCATGGAAAATCCTTCCAGTATCTTGATCATGCACTGTCCGATCTTACCGGTTCCGATGACCCCGGCTGTTTTTCCGTGGAAATCCACACCAAGAAGTCCGTTGATATTCATATTAAAATCCCTTGTCCTGCCGTAAGCCTTGTGAATCATACGGTTACAGCTGAGCAGCAGTCCCATGGCAAACTCCGCAACCGCATCCGGTGAATACGCAGGCACCCTTAATACCTTGATCCTTCCTGACGCCGCTTTCATATCCACATGATTGTATCCGGCGCTTCGAAGCAGGATCGCCTTGACGCCCATATCTACCAGCATATTGACCGCCTCGGCATTAGCGTCATCATTGACAAATATGCAGACGGCATCATATCCCCGAGCTAAAGATGCGGTATCAGCCATAAAAGGAAGCTCAATAAAATGTATCTCATGACCATAGGTTTCCGCCATCGGCTCAAACCAGATCCTGTCATACGGTTTTGTACTGTAAAATGCAATTTTCATAATAATAACCCTGCCTTTTCCTTAGATTATGCTTTTTTAGTTTAAGGAAAAAACAGAGTTTTATTCATAGTAAGCCATTTTCGTTTTCGCTCAATCTATTTTCAATTTTAAAATTACTACTACCCTATGGTAGAATTGAAAAGAAGAAATCCAATGGCTATTGAAACAAATGCAAGTATCCAGACAGAGACACTATACCCATCTTTTTTAGAATAAAAATCTGCCGGATCATTCGGATTGATCATCAGATCATAATGCACGCCAACCATTGGCACTTTATAATTTCTGCCCACTCCGGCGACACGGCACACATTACCCCTGAATGTAAACTCATAGATTGGAATATATACGATATAGGAACTTCCTTTACTACCCTTCGCCCACCTTTGCTGCAAATAGGCACAGACTGCCTGCACCTCATAAGAACAAATTTTTTTCTGAAAATAATAATTTAAAAAATGAAAAATAAGAAGCAGTGGGCCAATGCTGCCAATGATAATACCGAACGCCATACCCAGGGCTCTTCCATTCATTGGCTGTAGCGATGGATTCGATCCCGCAAGCATCTGGTACCCGGAAGCCAATATAACTTCAACGCCAAAAATCACCCAAACGCAGCTCTTTGTATGTCTTTTAAAAGAATTTCTTTGATCGGTTATAATGCCTAACCCAATAAGAATACACGTAATTCCAAAAGAAAAAACAAAAAGCGCAGCATTTCCCTGCTTCATGGGAAAGCATCCCGCAAAGAGTATAAGCATAGCTATGACGGCAAACATAGGCCTTATAAAGGCCCTCCTTTCCCTGGCAACAATCTGCTCATAAGGATTCTGGGCCCTTTGAGCAGCCTCGGTCAATTTATCTTCTATGCCGTTTTTCCAACTCTCTGGCAAAATTGATGCCACCCCCTCCGGAAGATTCACCTGCTGGGTACTGTTGTAACCATTATTAAACTGCTGGCTACCATATTGCTGATCATAACCGTTGTTATACTGCTGACCATAACCATTGTTATATTGTTGATTGCTGTCATATCTATTTTCGTCCATAACCGTTCTCCTTTTCATATACAAATTAAAACACCAATCAAAATAAACATCATACATATACTCCAGATTAATACTATTGAGAAATCATCTTTGCGATAAAATTCTTTCGGTACATACGGATTGATAAAAAGATCACATTTGCTTCCAATTGACGGCATTTTCCCATCTCTATAATTTTCAGCAACACAATATGTATTACCCCTGAACTGAAATTCATAAACCGGAGCATATGTGATATGAGTATGCTTGCTTCCGATCTCTCTCTTTCGTTTTATATGGACACATACTGCCTGCACCCGTTCTGTACAATTATTTTTTAAATAATTGTAGGCGATGCTGCTTAAAATTATGATCAACACCCCAAGCAATATACATATGACTCCTATCCAGGATTTTCCTTCCAGCTTCGGTAAAAACGAACTATTTTTTGAAATCAAATGATATCCCGGAAGCAATACCATCAAGATACCAATGATCAGGAATAAAATATTATTGGCATGTTTGTAAAATACAAAATTCTCGTCGGTCACAATCCCTATTCCAAAGATGACTGTCATGATCCCCAAACAAAGGATGGCAATTACTACATTGAACGGTCCAAAAACAAAGGTTCCTCCGAAGCCTATGATCACAGCTATGATGCCAATTGCCGGATTCATTTTGATTTGCTGTATATCAGGATCTACATTCTCATAAGGATTACTGTTTTGCTGTCCCGCCTCGGCCATTACATCTTCTATCTTGTTTCTCACCCGTTCTGGCAAACGTTCCATCATTCCCTCTGGAAGATTCTCCTGCAAGCTGTCATACTGTTCATTACCGCCATATCCGTTTTCATTCATAATAATCCTCTTTTCTGCGCTACCTTTACACAACGTGGTCTTCCAGCATTTTCTATCTCCCGTTTTTCAATGATCAAAAACCATAATTTACAATTTTAAGTATATCACCCCACGGTAGATCTAAAAAAGAGACACCCGAAAGCTATTGCAACAACTGCAAGTACCCAGACAGAAATGCATGGCACATTAATTTTGGAATAAAAATCCTCCGGATCATCCGGGTTGACCATAAGCTCATACGTCCCACCAACCATCGGTAAACCGTATGTTTTAACTGTCCTTACCCCCATAGTTGTGGTACTGGATGTCATTTGTTTACTATTAGAATCTGCGACACAGAAGTTTTTACCCCTGAATGTATATTCATAAACCGGAATAAGTTTAATGCTGGAATTTCCACTACTGCCCCTGAATGCATTATCATCAATTGGCATTGCATAACCAGCTCTCATCAATCTTCTTTGCAGATAAACGCAGACTGCCTGTACTTCTTCTGTATAAGTCTTTTTCCGAAAATAGTAATTCAAATAATGAAAAATAAGAAGCAAAGGTCCGATACTTCCAATAATAACGCCTGACACCATACCCAGAACCCTGCCATTCATTGCCTGCAGCGACGGAATTTTTCCCGCAAGCAACTGATATCCTGATGCCAATATTACTTCAATGCCAAAAATCAGAAAAACGCAGCTTCTCATATGCTTTTTTAAAACAGTTCTTCCATCGATCATTATACCTATTCCAATAAGAATGCACATAACTCCGAAAGAAAAAACAAACCCCCCAGAATTGCCCAGCTTCAAGGCGACACATCCCGGAACAAGCGAAACCATAGCTATGATAGCAAATATAGGATTTATAAAGGCACTCGTATTCTTAACAGGAAGCCGCTCATAAGGATTGGGGGAATTCTGCGCAGACATCATTGATATATCTTCTATGTTGTTTTTCCAACTCTCTGGTAGATGGTTCATCATCCCCTCCGGAAGACTCACATAGACTTTCGGAGTATTATTGTATCCACTATTAGGCTGCGAGCCATAGCCGTTGTTATACTGTTGTCCGCCATATTGCTGATCATAGCCATTGTTATACTGCTGACCGCCATATTGCTGATCATAGCCATTATTATACTGCTGATTGCTGTCATATCCATTTTCGTTCATAAGCGTTCTCCTTATATATTTAAATTTCATTGCAAAAATCTACCGGCCTAGATAAAGCAGCACACTAAGCACACTAAACCGCCCAATAAAATTAATAACATACATAAGATCCTGATCGCTACCCTTGAAAAATCACCCATACGGTAAAATTCCTTTGGTTCATGTGGATTAATAAAAAGATCGTAACTGCTTCCGATTGACGGCATGAAATCAATTCTATAATTTTCAGCAACATAGTATGTATTATCCCTAAACTGAAACTCAAAAACCGGAGCATATTTGTTACGTTGACGTCCTACCCCTCGTTTTTTATAGACACAGACTGCCTGCACCTGTTCTGTACAGATCTTTTTCAAATAATTGAAGGCAATGCCGTTTAAGATCAAGATCAATACACCAATTAATGAAATTCCAGCACCTATCACCATACTCAAAAGCTTTCCTTCTATTTTCGGTAACGACGAAATATTTTTTGTAAGCAAAATGTATCCCGTAATCAATACCAAAAAGAAACCAATGATCGGGTATAAAGTATTCATGGCATGTTTTTTAAACAAAAAATTCTCGTTGACCACAAGCCCTATTCCAAAAATGATCCACACGCTCCCAACGCAAAAGAGAGCCATTACTAAATCGTTCTTCATCTTCAAAAAAACAATTGCCACTATGCCTATGACCACAGATGCGAGGGTAATGACCGGATTCATTTTGTGTCTCATAATATCAGGTTTTACATTCTCATAAACACTTTTGTTTTGCTGTCCACTGTCAAATTCATTTTCACTCATATTTATCCTCTTTTCTGCGTTGCTTTTTGCGTAACGCGGTTTCCCAGCATTTTCCGACTCCTGTTATCTAATGATCAAAAACCTTTATGTTCCTTATCCAAGATATGTAACATGTCATTGTATCTTATACTTATCATACCATACAGACGACTATATTACATTCAAAGACCTACCACATTAACATTTCTATTTTCGAGAAATAAACACGATATTTTTCAAAAAAAGACCGGTCAACCCGGTCTATAATTTTCCTTCTGCATCTTCTACAGATTCATAACCATACAATAACGCCGTCTGGTTCATGATCTCATAAGCAAGGTTCTTCCCCGCCTGCTGTACGGATACGATAAATCTGCCGTACAGGATCAGGGTTTCCTCAGAATAAGTTCCAAGCTCTCCCCGAAGATATGTCTCATAAGAAGTATTATACGGTGTGTCCTCACTGGTATGGATGCTCCGGGCATTGCCCGCCATCTTCGGATACTTCCCCGCAAATTCCTCCATCCATCCAACCTGTATCTTAATGATTTCCTCCTGAATGGCAATCCTCTCTTCACTTCTTTTAGGCAGATCTTTTTCCAGTTCGACATACTTTTCCGGAGCCGTGGACTCCATCATGCGGGCGTATTTCTCTGTAATCAGGTTCCAGCCTTTCTCTTCGGCATCCATAAGATCCCGATAGAAACTTGCCAGAAGTTCCTCCGTCCAGGTCAGATACTGGCTTTTACGCATAATGGAAAACGTATTCCAGTTATTCTGACAGTCGGCGCGACCGCCTTCATTTTCCACTTTGTCAAATTGTTTCCATTCCAAAGCTACGATCTTCTCTACATATTCTTCCTTTGACATAGCTGATACTTTCCTTTCCAATACATCTCCAATATAATTTTCCAGAAACGGCGGCTGAGCATCCATGGAAACCCTTCTTTGTACCAGTTCCTGCCGTTCCATTTCTTCTGCAAGCTCCTCCGCGATCTGATCAAACGCGGCAATGATCTGATCTTTATGATTCACCTTCGCCGAATCATATACTACATCTTCCCAAGCCTCCGCCTGAAGTCCCAGCCTGCTGATTCCATCAAGAAGTTTTATGATCTTCTGCGGTGCAGTAGCTCTCTTTCCCAGTGTTTCCATACCTTTCCGCATCCATTTATAATAAGGGGCATAGACTTTGTCCAGCAGATAGCAAAGCTCCATGGCGGCTTTCATTCCTTCTGCCACGCAGATCCCGGCAGTCACATAATCTTTTCTTGCCATCATCCGCGGATAATTGCTTTGGGCATACTGTGAAAAGTCATGCAGCTTTTCTGCGATCCGTTTTCTCCGTATCTCATCAGAATAATATGTCCTGATCTGCTCCCGGATTGTTGTAAAAGTTCCAAGATCATCACGAAAAACTTCGCCATTTACAGCTGTGGCAAGACGTTCCTCCGGGAGCCTCTGCCATACGTCATCCCGCAGCAGGTCTCTCTGCCCATTCCATATAGCTCTTGTACCCAGCAGTTCCTCATAAAATGCTTGGATCTCAAATACGCCCCTGCGTTTCTTCAAAAACATTTCTACAGTATCTTCCGCATTTCCCCCACTGTTAATGAGCCGTTGATGATACTCCATAATCAGACGGTCATATTCCTTCTGCAATGCTTCCCCGATCTGCTGATCATCCTCCGGCAGCAGCCACATGCAAAAACCAATCCCATAATCGTGATCCTTAGAGATCTCATCATCAAAGCCAAAACAGTCGGAACCTTCTCCCACCATTCCTACTGCGATCCGATGCTCATATTCCGGAAACGCCTCATGGATCATCGGCGCACCGTACTTTTCATAAAATCTGCGACAGCGGACGAGATTGCCCTGCCCTGCGTCTTGATGAACTGCCTCCTGCTGTTCAGATGCCTCTGCCGCCAGTCTGACCGCAGCCCTATAATTCTCCGCTACTCTATCGTATGCCTCTGTGCGGCCCACATGCTTTTCCAATTCCTTCATTGCCTTAGCATAATACTCCGCCGCTTCACCATACCGCCGATCCAGATAAAGCGCATCTCCCATGGCTGAGAGGACGCCGCTATAATGCATATCCTGCCCACCGTCCCTTTCATGGATCTCAAGGGCTTTTTTCAGGTGTTCAATAGCCTGATCATAGATTTCCTTCTGCTGCTTATTTTGATATAAATGCAACAACGTCACGGCAAGGTTGCAGTGTGTAGTGGCAAGCGGCATCACGGCATCCGGATAACCGGACACCACCTCCAAGGCTTTTTCTAACATGATCCTCGCATTGTCAAAATCCTGCATTTCCTGATACAGAAGACTCCAGTTGTTATACAGGCTGGCATAGTTAAATTCCCCTGCCGGAAGTTTCTTCTGATAGATCGCCTGGGTCTGTTGATATAAAGCAAGGGAATCCTCCCATTTTCCAAAGGCGCGGTACGCATTGGCAACATTAAGAAGGCTGGTTGCATACTCCACGCTGCCCTCCAGGCCCATCTCCTGCATCAGCTTCAGATCCTGCTCACAATACTTCAACCCTTTTTCATTCTGGCTCGTATCCCGGCAAAATCCGATAATTTCATTTAAAAGTGTTACCGCAGAGTAGTAATCCGGTTCTGCGTAGGCTTTATCGATCTGCTCCACAAGGAACGCCTCGATCTCTCCAAGCTCTTTCACACCAAACATACTATCATATTCCGTTAAAACCTGATTAATATCCATACTGGTAACCACGCCTTTCTTACTAATGCAGCATATTCCTTTGCAAATCCGTGTGCATTCGCCGGAAGCTCAAAGGAAGCAATGATTTCATCAGCGCTTCCTTAAATATCAGCAGATCTCCGCTCCTGCCGGCATCTCCTTCTCCGGCGTCATCAATGCAAGATTGCCATCCTGATCCTCCGCACATAAGAGCATACCTTCCGAAAGCACGCCAGCAAGCTTCGCAGGTTTTAAGTTCAAAAGCACCATGACTTTCTTGCCGACCATTTCTTCTGCGCTATAATACTGCTTGATACCGGATACGATCTGCTTCACCTGACTGCCGACCTTCACCTGCGAGCAGAGCAGCTTTTTAGACTTCGGCACTTCCTCGCACTTAATGATCTCGCCAACTACGAACTGCATCTTGTCAAAGTCCTCATAGGCGATCTCCTCTTTTAATTCCACGGTAATCTCCTGTCCTGCAGATGCGCCGTCTGCCCCATTTCCGGATGCAGCTTCCTCCGCCGCCTTACGCTCTGCGAACATAGCGTCAACTTTCTCCACTACCTCTTTTGCGTCCAGACGGGCAAATAAGATCTCCGGCTTCTCCACAACTTTCGTACCGCTTGCATAATGCCCAAAGCTTCCCAGCTCGTCAAACGCCGCCAAAGAAGTATTGAACTGCTCTGCGATCTTCTTTGCTGTTGCAGGCATAAACGGCTCCAGCAGGGACGCCCCGGTGAGAATGCCCTCAGCTAAATTGTACAATACGGTTGCCAGACGGTCTTTTTTACTTTCCTCTTTCGCAAGTACCCATGGTTCCGTCTCGTCGATATATTTATTACAACGTTTGAATACGGCAAAAATCTCCGTCAAAGCGTCAGCAACGCGAAGAGAGTCCATTTTTTCCTCTACTTTCTGGTATGCTTCAGACACCACTGCCTTTAAGTCCGCATCCATAACGTCTTCTACGCCTTTATTTTCCACAATACCGCCAAAATATTTATTACTCATGGATATGGTTCTGTTCACCAGATTACCAAGGGTATTGGCAAGATCTGAATTGATCCTTTCGATGATCAGTTCCCATGAGATCGTGCCGTCATTCTCAAAAGGCATCTCATGAAGGACAAAATAGCGAACGGCGTCTACTCCAAAGAAGGATACCAGATCATCCGCATAAATCACATTTCCCTTGGATTTACTCATCTTGCCGTCACCCTGAAGCAGCCATGGATGACCAAATACCTGTTTCGGCAGCTCCTCACCCATTGCCATCAGGAAGATAGGCCAGTAAATGGTATGGAAACGGATAATATCCTTACCGATCAGATGCAATTCAGCCGGCCACAGCTTCTTATATTGCTCACTGCTGCCCCCATCCGCATCATATCCGATTCCGGTGATATAGTTCGTTAATGCATCCAGCCACACATAGACCACATGCTTATCATCAAAATCAACCGGTATGCCCCACTTAAAGGACGTACGGGATACGCAAAGATCCTGTAAGCCCGGCAGCAGGAAATTGTTCATCATCTCGTTCTTTCTGGAGACCGGCTGGATAAATTCCGGGTGGGTGTTAATATGCTCGATGAGGCGGTCTGCATATTTACTCATCTTAAAGAAATATGCTTCCTCTTTGGCAGGAATCACTTCCCGTCCGCAATCGGGACATTTGCCGTCAACCAGCTGGGACTCTGTCCAGAAGGATTCGCAGGGCGTACAATACAATCCCTCATAAGCGCCTTTGTAAATGTCGCCCTGATCATAAAATTTTTTAAAGATCTTCTGAACCTGTTTTTCATGATAATCATCCGTCGTACGGATAAAATGATCGTAAGAGGTATCCATCAGATTCCAAAGCTCCTTGATGGTCCCTGATACCTGATCAACAAATTCCTTTGGCGTAACACCCGCTGCAGCCGCTTTCTCCTCGATCTTCTGACCGTGTTCGTCCGTTCCGGTCTGGAACCATACGTCATAGCCGTCCTTTCTCTTATACCTTGCAATCGCATCTGCAAGCACAATCTCATAGCTGTTGCCGATGTGCGGCTTGCCCGAAGTGTAAGCAATCGCTGTTGTAATGTAATACTTTCCTTTGTTTGACATAATCCTATATCTTCCTTTCTTTGATATAATTTTTTCAGTAAAAAAGGTTCGCCTTCCTGTTACAGAAGACGAACCTTACGTCCGTGTTACCACTTCTATTCATGATTTCCTCACGAAAACCACCTTATCAGGTTCCCCTTGGATTTTGCCTTGTGAAACCCAGCCGCTATAATGGGCGAATCCCATCGCAGCCTGACTGTTACCAGCTCGGTGCGCCGCTCAGGAGCCATGTTCAATATCCCTTTCCTCTGCCGGTCTCAGCAAAAGCATATCCGATATGCTTTCCGGCATTCTCTGTAAAGTTTACAGGCTATCTACTCTTTCCTTCATTGCATTTTCTTATCTTTTTTACTTTATTACATTCCGCATTATTCTTCTATCTTTTCCTTTTTCTTGAAGACATATACAGTACCTGCGATAAAGATCATCGACATACCGCCGCCAAATACCGCCCACGGCAGCTTCCTCTCACCGGTCTGTGCGGAAGTCATATTTGAGAGCGTTGACGTTTCCCGACCAGCAGCGCTTGCATCATCGGAGGATTCCAAACTTGTCGTTGCCGAATCCGTATCCGACTGTGTGGTCGAGTCATTGTCCTCATCAGAGGGTGGATTCGGTCCCGGGTTATTGCCGCCACCACCAGAGGGTGGATTCGAATTACCACCACCAGATGGCGTTGTGGATGGAGGATTCTCCGGCTTTAACTCATTATGAATTGTACTACCACCGACCCACGTTACCGACGCTTCACCATTCTCATCCACCGTAATTTCAAATGTCAATACTTCAGTGCTTGTCGTATAACGGCCGTCCGTTCTACTCTCTTTAATCGTATATGTGCCGCCTGTATAAGTAGCCGCATTCAATTTGGATAAATCCAATTGATAGCAATATGTTGCTCCTGTGCCAGTCATTTTGGGCGACAGTCTGATAAACCCAATCGACGCAGAACCATTAACAGGAGTTAGGGTAAATGTTGTTGCCTTTACAATATCACCGCCATCAATATAGGTATCAAAGCCTTCAAATTCCTTAGTAAACTGAATTTCCAGAGAATCCAGCACTGTAGGGGACTCATCCGGAGTTTGCAGATTCTCTATCTTAAGATCCGTTGTATAATCTGAACTTCCGTATTCCGCATAGTCTACCGTCGCTTTACCATCTGCAGCTATCGAAATCCGAACAACATACGTCTTATTGTTCAGTTGATAGTAATTCTGATTGGTACTTGTCTCCTTCAGATAATAATAATATGTCTGATCCACGCCCAAAGAAGAAGTATTCAGCGAATACGTATATGTTACATTTTCACCATTTCTACTTGTTGACGAAGTTGATACTGGCACTATGTCATTTGCTCCACACGCCGGATTATCATACAACGTAAAGCGGGTTGCTGAAATCACATTATTAACCTTGCCATCGTCCACATTACTAAAATTATTCTCAAATACCTTCGTAAACGTAATCTCTGTAGACGCTTGAGCTTTTGGTATTCTTGTATTTGTAAAACTAATGCCAGTTGGACTACTATCACCGCCCACTTTCGTACATGTCACGCTTGGAGTAATTGTAGGATTTGCAACACCTGGCGTCGGCTGCCCTACGGTAATATCTATCTTATAAACCGTAGTATCCATATTATAAATACTTGTATTCGTAGCTGTCTCTTTTACATAATAAGTATAACTATCACCCGGCTTTAATGCGCGTGTGTAATTATAAGTATAAGCAACTGTGCCGCTATTATTTACCGGATTAGGCTGCAATGCAAAATCATTTGTAGCTCTTGTCGTAGCTGCATCAGTGTAAAACGTAAACTTTGTATCTCTAATCAACCCTGTCATCTGCGCCGCAGTTAATCCGGCAGGATTATCAAACGTCTTAGAAATCACTACTGTAACTGGATCGATTTCAAACGTCTGCTTTGCATTAAGACATGTAATTGCCGGCGTATAATCACCGCTGCTTCCTGCCCTGTATTCGACTTTATAGCTACCGTTTACATTACTGATCTTACACTCGTAAACCACATCCGATTTTACATAGCCGGTGGAAGCCTCCGTTTCTCTGATATAATATACAATACCAGTCGAACCAACGGTAATATTGCTGCCAAGATCAAACTTTACAACCGCTTGATTATTCTCCCATACGGGGTGCGTGATAGCTATTGCTGCTGCGCCATCGCTTGGGCTATTATATAATGCAAATGTTGTTTCATTCAAGAGGGTAGTTCTCGCCGATGCATTCATACCAGCAAGATTTAAATCCTCATATGTCTTAATCAGGCTGATCGTTCCGGAGAACGGACTGCGTGCATTTTCAACCGCAGGATAAGAACCTCCTGCAGTATAAGACGTATAGGAACCATCTCCAATCTTATATTCCGCAGATACCCCCCCGTCTACATCACAGACTATCTTCCATATATATACATCACCAGATTTCTCAAACCCGTCACTCGCCTTAGTCTCGCTGAGCCTATAATACTTAGTAGCACCTTCCGCAATGGTTATTTTCCGGCTAACCACAGCGTTATTTCCGTCCCACCTGGGATTTAATGTTATAGCTGTAGCACCAGCAGCAGGCTGACCATTCTCATCTACCTCAATGAGCTCAAATGTTGTGCCATTCAAGAATGGCTGAATAGCGGTAGCGTTTCCAAGATTTCTGAGGTTCAGACCCGCGTATGTCTTAGTCAGACCGATAGTAAAGTCTGCCGTTCCATGTAATTCCGAACCCTTAGTATTAGTACATTTCGGGTATACAGCTGTCATATTGGTATACTCTGCATCCAGATGTTGACCATTAGCATCCTTAATTAGCCTCCATTCTACCACGCAGCCATTCTTAGCTTCGTTTAAACGTACCCTAAATTCATATATATTACTGGACAATTCATAAGGAGCCACGGTGGACGTTTCCGTAATATAATAATGTCGCTCCCCATCTTCCCCTTCACCAACCGTTATATTTCTTAATTCAAATTCTACCACTGCTCTGTTGCCGTCCATCTTTACAGCGGCTGTTCTGGCGCTGCTGACGTCAAATGAATTAGCAACGGGATCATATCCCTCATACAGGGTAAAAATAGTTCCTCCCAATAAAGCCTTATCAGGATTGGAATTACCTGCAAATATTTTTTCCAGTCCAATTTTCCCTGTATAAGTCCGTGATACGGGCGGTTCACCCTCTGTCCTTGGTGTATTATCACACTCAAAGTAATCATTTGTCGTGCCTTCATATGAAACCGTAATGTTAGTTCCATTTTTATTGATGACACATTTATAAATTGTGTCATCTACAGTATATTTATCTCCTGTCCTTATTTCTCTAATGTAATATTCTGTCTCTCCATTAGACAAATCGCCAAAGTCCCTTGTAAAAGTGACCGTAGCATATGATGTAGCGCCGGCGTCCCGAACTGCTGGTGCTGTAGCAATAGGCGTACCCGAACAGCTTGCCGTCCTATATAAGCCGAATTCCGTATTCTCTATATCTGAATTTTCTACACCAAGAATACCGCCATTATATGTCTTATGCAGGACAATATTCACCTTAGTACTCTCATCCGGAACATCACCGCTCTCATCAAGCGCCCAGATATCCATTCTATGCGATTCCTGACCCACATGTTCGATTGTATCAGCAATAACAGTTCCGTTGACAGCTCCTACGACAGCATGGGCTTTCGGAGCCAGAATAGAGCCATAAGAAGGTGTATCTCCAAAATCAAATTTTCCCTCATACAGACCACTCGGTTTGGAACTATCAATAATATTGTATACGATCCTGCACGCACCAAACTCATCCGTTCGATACTCTCTATTGCCAAATCTACTACCACTTGCATAATAAATCTCTGCACCGCTGCCTGACACTTTTAATGTCTGACCCTCTGGATCGGCCCCCGCCATATCAATATTAATGACTAAGATACCCCGATTTGCTCTATTACTGTCAAGATTATATATTCTCAAGCTATTACCATTCCATACATCCCATGGAATCGTTAAAAAAGCATTTGTATCTCTTCCGACAGAATTATCAAGCCTAATACTTCTCTGATTCATACCGCTAAAATCCCAGGTAATCCCATCCTTGTCACCTGTAAGATTATCGTTGTCAATCGTAAAGCTTGAATTTGCTGCCCATTGTTTACTTAAACCTTCCAGATAGGCAAATTCATTATTAAAGTTAATAGCTGCATCATCCTTATATACATGATCCGTTTGATCAAGCTTCCTTCTTCCACCATCTACATTGACCAGATATCTGCCGTCGGTACGTCCCTCTACATAAATACTACTACCAACAACCAGCGTATTAATACGGGAAGAAGAATCAATACTGTGAAGTTTCCGCTGTATATAACTTACTTCATCGTAAAGAGGAATCGGATTGTTCAAAACATTATTTTCGTCACGGGTTCCATACTCAGACAAAAACGCCTCCATTGCAAACACATTACCATGGGTATGTGCCGTGGAAGTAACGTTACGCCCAAATAGATGAACATGGGTTGCTGCGCCAAAGATATCTCCCTCTGCGTATACATATCTATCTTGCGTATTATAATATGGATTTCCGCTATAACCGCTTGTTCCAATAGCATTTACCACAATATCCGAGAGATTCACGCTCCCCACGACCAAAATAACCGCCATTAAAACTGATGCGATTCTTTTCCAATTCTTTACGATGATTTTTTTCATACTAATACCCCCTGCCTTTCTGTTACCTGCAAAACCTATTGCCATTATTCTTTTTCATTACCACCGATAATCTCTGTTATCTGTATGAATTACTTTAATTCTTTTGTTATTTAAATTGTCATATATAATATGCATTCTACCCCATCAACTGCCTGACATTCTCCTCCGTAATCCTCCGCGCTCCAACGATGATCCTCCTATTTCTTGCAGGAAGGCAGGTAGACCAGAAGATCATCTGTTCTTCTTCCCCCGGTTCCAGACGGAAGTTCCCTCCCAGTCCAAGGGCTTGGATCCTGTCATAAATAAGTTTCCCTTCTCCCCCTTCAAATCCGTGAAACTCATAAAGATTTTCCTCTATCTGTGTATAGCAGCTAACCAGCAGATGCTCATTATTGTATTTTGCCGCAAGTACGACTTCATATATCCGTACCTCATCTGGTAAATACAAAAAGTAGAAACGATGTCCGTCCAGATATTCCGGATCGAGAAAGTTCTCCAGATCGCTAAACATTCCGCCAGTGAATAAATGGTGTCCGTAAATCACTGTTGCTGGATCTTCAAAATCAGAACGGTTCATGTTCTCTATATATAGGCATCCAGGATAGCCTGTGCTACCATTCAGATTGTGATCTAAGTAATAGCCATTTTCTTCATGCTGTAATACCGGATAATCAATCACGGAATCGGGCAGATAAAGGTATGCCACGATATCATCATTGATCTGTCTCAAAGCGGTAAAATCCGGGACCTCTGCCAGACAATTCCCGTACAGTTCCTGATGTCCATCGATCGCAAGGAACTCTGCGATCACATCAATCTCTTCCTGTGGTTCTGCTTCCTGTGATTCTACTTCCTGTTCTTCTGTCTGTTCCACCTGCGGCTGGCTGACTGTCGTCTCCTGCGGCAACGCCACCCGGTACTCCTGCGCCATCTGCTGAAATATCGCCTGTTGCTGCCTGAAATCGTGCACCCGTCGTGTACAATAGCCTGCAAAATACGATATTGTCAATGCCGTCAAAAATAATAATATCTGTATAAAACGATGTTTTTTGATATATTGTATTATCTTAGACAAACCAGCATCACGCCTTTTTATATCATATCGCATCTTAGCCATGCGACCAAACTTTTACTAAAATCTCTATGTTCATTACTCCATATCTGGCTCTGCCAGACATAAATCCACCTATAGTTAGTTATTAAAATTTTAACATTCTGCAATCCTGCTGTCAATTAGTTCAACATGCCAAATTTTCAATAAGTTTACTATATAATATTCCTAATTTTCCAGTGTGATGACACGTCCCTATTGATCATGTTTTCTACCCGCTTCTATAACTTACCTTTTAGATAAAAAAAGGAGATGCCTCTGCATCTCCCTCCTGTTCCAACTTACTAAAATATTCTTATCACAATTCTGCCAGATACGCTTTCACCTGCTCATAGATTCCATTACCATCCAGCCGGTACTTTTCCATCAATGCTGCCGCAGAACCGGATTCCCCATAGATATCCTCAATTCCGAGCTTCTTCACTCTTACGGGATATTTCTCACAGATCACATCACATACAGCACTGCCCAATCCATTAATAGTAGAGTGTTCTTCCATGGTAATCACTTTTCCTGTTTTCTTCACGCTCTTTAACAAAATCTCTTCGTCAATCGGCTTAATGGTGTGAATATCTATGATCTCTGCGCTGATACCGTCCTTCTCCAGCATCTCTGCCGCTTCCATCGCACTATTGACCATAATACCAGTAGCAACCAGAGTCACATCCGTCCCCTCTTTTACAAGGATTCCCTTTCCCCACTCAAATTTATAATCCGGTCTGTCATTGATCACCGGAACTGCCGAACGTCCGAGGCGGATATATACCGGTCCCTCATAAGCCGCTGCCGCCCTGACCGCCGCCCGGGCCTCAATATCGTCTGCGGGACACATAACCACCATTCCCGGAATCGAGCGCATCAGCGCAATATCTTCCAGACACTGATGGGAAGCTCCATCCTCGCCGACAGTGATTCCTGCGTGAGACGCGCAGATCTTGACATTCAGCTGCGGGTATCCGATGGAATTTCTGACCTGCTCATATGCCCGCCCTGTTGCGAACATAGCAAAGGAACTGATAAATGGGATCTTCCCACAGGCTGCAAGCCCAGCCGCGATTCCCGCCATATTGCCCTCCGCAATGCCGGCATCAAAAAACCTGTCCGGATACGCCTTTGCAAACAACGCTGTCTTCGTCGCCGCCGCAAGATCGGCATCCATTACCACAATATCTTTATTTTCTGCCCCCAGCTCCACTAAAGTCTGTCCGTAACTGTCTCTGGTTGCGACTTTCTTTTTTTCTGACATCACTAACCTCCCTGCTGCTTCCGACTGGCTTCTATGATTACTGCCTGTCAAGCTCCTCGCCTATTTTTACAAGTTCATTCATCGCGATCGCATACTCTTCATCATTCGGAGCCTTACCATGCCATGATGCATTGTTCTCCATATAGGACACACCCTTACCCTTGATACTGTGTGCGATGATTGCCGTCGGCTTGCCCTTCACTGCCCTTGCCTCGGTAAATGCCTTACGAATAGAATCAAAATCATGAGCATCCATCTCAACCACATGGAAGTTAAATGCCTCAAACTTCTTATCGATCGGATACGGAGAACAGACGTCCTTGATATCGCCGTCGATCTGCAGACCATTATTATCAATGATAATACACAAATTATCCAACTGATGCGCACCGGCAAACATTGCCGCCTCCCAGATCTGACCTTCCTGGATCTCGCCGTCTCCAAGCAGGGAATATACCCTGTATTCTTTTCCATCCAGTCCTGCCGCCAGCGCCATGCCTACCGCCGCAGACAACCCCTGCCCCAAAGAGCCTGTGGACATGTCGATGCCCGGCGTATGTTTCATGCTGGGATGTCCCTGAAGATGGGAGCCGACCTTGCGCAACGTCAGCAAATCCTCCCTCGGAAAAAATCCTTTCTGCGCCAGCACCGAATAAAGTCCCGGCGCCGTATGTCCCTTAGAAAGGACAAAACGATCTCTGTCCGGATCCTCCGGATGATTCGGATCAACCTTCATCTCTTCATAATACAAAAATGTAAAAATCTCTGCCGCCGACAGCGAGCCTCCCGGATGTCCCGCTTTTGCGCTATGTGTCGATGCAATGATATCCTTGCGGACTTCATTTGCTATTTTCTTCAGTTCAAGATTTTCCATATTCACCATGCCTTTCCACTGTCCTTATTAGAACAGCCGAAGATATTTTAGCACAGTTCTGTCCATTTGAAAAGAATACATTCATATTTTTACATTATTTTACATTATTTTATAA
>CAMWHY010000042.1 GCA_947174185.1 uncultured Lachnospiraceae bacterium
TTTGCATTACGGATTCTTGTAAGCATATCTGCAATAGGATCGCTCATTGTCATTTTGCTTTTATCCTCCTTACCATAATTAAATATTCACTCATTCCTACCAACTGGATTTTTTCACACCAGGTATCTGTCCCTTGTATGCCAGCTCACGGAAGCAGATTCTGCAGATTCCGTATTTTCTTAAATAAGCATGAGGACGACCGCAAATTCTACAACGGGAATATTCTCTTGTAGAAAATTTGGGTTTACGCTGCTGTTTGATCTTCATTGCTGTCTTAGCCATGAATTTACCTCCTTCATATCAGACCAATTATGCCTGTGCAAACGGCATATTAAATAATCTTAATAACTCTCGTGCCTCTTCATCTGTCTTAGCTGTCGTTACGATGATAACATCCATACCTCTTACCTTATCGATCTTATCATACTCAACTTCAGGGAAGATCAGCTGCTCCTTGATACCCAGAGCATAATTGCCTCGTCCGTCAAATCCGTTGGGATTCACTCCTCTAAAGTCACGGACACGGGGCAGTGCAAGATTGACCAGTCTGTCAAGGAATTCGTACATCTTCTCACCACGAAGCGTCGTCTTACATCCGATAGCGAGACCCTCTCTGATTTTGAAGTTCGCAATGGAATTCTTTGCTCTGGTTACAACTGCCTTCTGTCCTGTAATCAGTTCCATATCTGCAACAGCAGCATCCAGAATCTTAGCATTTTCCTTTGCTTCTCCTACACGCATATTGACAACGATCTTATCAATCTTCGGAATTTCCATTACATTCTTATATCCGAACTTCTTTGTCATGGCATCCATGATTTCGTTCTTATATACATCTTTTAATCTACTCAATGTCTTCGGCCTCCTTCCCTGTCCTAATCAATCACATCGCCGGTTGATTTTGCAATACGTACCTTCTTGCCATCAACAACCTTGAATCCGATCCTTGTGGGAGTCCCCTTATGAACATACATTACATTTGAAATATCAATCGGGGCTTCCTTCTCTATGATACCGCCTGTCTGGTTTGCCATAGAAGGTTTGGAATGCTTCTTTACCATATTGACGCCCTCAACAAGCACTTTGCCGTTCTTTGCATCAACAGAAATTACCTTTCCATCCTTGCCCTTACCGTTTTTCACGCTGCCGGTAATCACCCTTACCGTATCGCCTTTTTTAATCTTATTCATCTGAAAGGCACCTCCTTATAATACTTCGGGAGCCAGAGAAACGATCTTCATAAACTGTTTCTCACGAAGCTCTCTTGCTACCGGTCCAAAGATACGGGTTCCTCTCGGAGTCTTATCATCCTTGATGATAACAGCAGCATTCTCGTCAAATTTAATATAGGAACCATCTTTACGACGGGCACCCTTTACACTGCGTACAACAACTGCCTTTACGACATCGCCTTTTTTAACAACGCCGCCGGGTGTTGCATCTTTTACCGTAGCTACGATCACATCGCCAATATTTGCATATCTTCTGGTGGAACCACCGGAAACACGGATACACAAAATTTCTTTAGCGCCTGTATTGTCAGCAACTTTCAGTCTGCTTTCTTGTTGTATCATGCCTATTCTCCTTCCAATAAAATCATCAACTTACTTTTATTTTGCTTTCTCTACGATCTCAACAAGTCTCCATCTTTTATCCTTAGAAAGAGGTCTTGTCTCGGCAACTTTGACAATATCTCCGATATGAGCATCATTGTTTTCATCGTGAGCTTTCAGCTTATATGTTCTCTTTACAATCTTGTTATAAAGAGGATGCTTTACATGATTCTCCACTGCAACGGTGATCGTCTTCTGCATTTTATCACTGGTAACTTTACCGATACGTGTTTTTCTTAAATTTCTCTCTTCCACGATCATTAACTCCTTTCTCAGCCATATTCTCCACTCTACTTCATAGCCATTTTAGGCTTCCGCTTTGTTCTTCACATTGATAACCGTCTGAATCCTTGCGATGTTCTTACGAACTTCCTTGATCCGGGATGTGTTATCCAACTGATTGGTGGCATTTTGAAATCTCAGATTGAAAAGTTCCTTCTTTGCAGCTACCAATTCCTGATCCAACTCTGCTGCTGACTTTGCATTCAGCTCTTCAACATATTTTTTAGTTTTCATTCGCTACACCGCCTTCCAAGTCTGCTTTGGAAACAATCTTGCACTTGCAGGGAAGCTTATGCGTAGCAAGACGCAGCGCCTCTCTTGCTGTTTCCTCTGGTACGCCTGCGATCTCAAACATTACACGTCCAGGCTTAACGACTGCTACCCAGTATTCCAATGTTCCTTTACCGGAACCCATTCGGGTCTCAGCAGGCTTTGTTGTAACCGGCTTATCCGGGAAGATCTTGATCCAAACGCGACCACCACGCTTGATATAACGAGTCATGGCAACACGGGCTGCTTCGATCTGGTTTGATTTGATCCAGCAGGGCTCTGTTGCAACAATACCATACTCACCATAAGTGATTGTATTACCTCTTGTCGCCTTACCGGCCATTGTTCCACGAAACTGTTTACGACGTTTCACTCTCTTAGGCATTAACATTATCTATCGCTCCCTTCCTTGGATGCAGCGCCTTCCTTCGCATCCGTATTTCCCTTAGTCGGAAGTACCTCGCCTCTGTAGATCCATACCTTTACACCGATCTTGCCGTAGGTAGTATCTGCTTCAGCGAATCCATAATCAATATCTGCACGAAGTGTCTGCAGGGGGATCGTACCTTCACTGTAGAACTCTGTACGTGCCATATCAGCTCCACCAAGACGTCCTGATACAGATGCCTTGATACCCATTGCACCGGAGATGCTGTTGCCTCTGTTATCTTTCTTCATCGTCCTTGTCATACAAGACTTGATAGCACGTCTGAAAGATACACGGTTCTCCAACTGCTGTGCAATATTCTCAGCAACAAGCTGTGCGTCAGCATCCGGCTTTTTGATCTCCTGTACATCCAGACTGATCTCTTTTCTTCCGATCAGCTTCTGAAGCTCTTTCTTAGTTGCTTCGATGCCAGTACCGCCTTTACCAATTACAACACCGGGCTTCTGTGTATTTACTACTACTTCCACCTTTTCTGCTTTTCTAAGAATTTCGATCTTGGAAACTCCTGCAGCATAAAGCTTCTTCTTCAAAAACTTTCTGATATTGTAATCCTCAACAAGGTAATCTGCAAATTTATCCTCTGCGTACCACTTGGAGTCCCAGTCTTTAATAATACCAACTCTTAAGCCATGTGGATTAACTTTCTGTCCCATACTTACTTAGCTCCTTTCTCATCAAGAATGATGGTGATGTGGCTTACTCTCTTCTCAATCCTATAAGCACGTCCCTGCGCTCTGGGATGAATCCTCTTCATCGTCGGTCCCTTATCTGCATAACATGCCGCAACATAAAGGTTCTCCGGATTCATTCCGTTATTGTTTTCCGCATTTGCTATCGCGGAATCAAGCAGCTTCTTAATGATGCTGGAAGCATATCTTGGATTATATTCCAAGATCGCCTTAGCTGTAGCAACATCTTTGCCCCTGATTGCATCAAGCACAAAGCATGCCTTCTGTACAGAAACCCTTGCATAAGATAACTTTGCGGAGGGTCTTGTATCTTTGATTGCGTTTCTTTCTCTCTTAATCTGAGATCTATGTCCTTTCGCCATAGTTCATTCCTCCTATCTGATTATCTAACCTTAGATTTCTTATCGTCTTTACCATGTCCCCTGAAGGTTCTAGTTGCAACAAACTCGCCGAGCTTATGTCCAACCATATCTTCTGTTATATATACAGGCACATGTTTCCGTCCGTCATGAACTGCAATTGTGTGTCCCACGAATGAAGGGAAAATTGTAGAACGACGAGACCATGTCTTGATTGCCTGTTTCTTACCTGATGCATTCATATTGTCAACTGCTTTCAGCAGGCTTTCATCTGCAAAAGGTCCTTTTTTTAATGATCTTGCCATGATATATCTATCCTCCTTACTTAATTACGGTTATGATTTAATAGCCCGGGCTATTTAATGGCTCTACCGTCACGTCTTCTTACGATCAGCTTATTGGACTGCTTGTTCTTCTTTCTGGTCTTCAGACCAAGAGCCGGCTTACCCCAAGGTGTACAAGGACCGGGACGACCGATGCTTGTCTTTCCTTCACCACCACCATGCGGATGGTCATTCGGGTTCATAACGGAACCACGAACGGTAGGTCTGATGCCCATGTGACGTTTACGGCCTGCTTTACCGTAATTGATAAGGTTATGATCACCGTTGCCGATGACGCCGATGCTTGCACGGCACTCGATCGGAACCATTCTCATCTCACCGGAAGGAAGTCTGAGTGTTGCATACTTGCCTTCCTTTGCCATCAGCTGTGCGCTGTTGCCTGCGGAACGAACCATCTGTCCGCCCTTACCCGGCAAAAGTTCGATGTTATGAATCAATGTACCAACAGGAATCGCGGAAAGAGGAAGGCAGTTGCCAACCTTGATCTCTGCTGTCGGTCCGTTCATTACCTTCATACCATCCTTCAATCCTTCCGGAGCAAGGATGTACGCTTTTTCGCCGTCTGCATAGCAGATCAGTGCAATATTAGCTGTTCTGTTCGGATCATATTCGATTCCGACAACTCTTGCCGGAATACCATCCTTGATTCTCTTAAAATCGATGACTCTGTATTTCTGTCTGCTTCCGCCGCCATGATGTCTGACAGTGATCTTTCCCTGATTATTACGTCCGGCATTCTTTGCCTTGGATACACATAAGGATTTCTCCGGTGTATTCTTCGTAATCTCTGAGAAATCAGAACCTGTCATGTGTCTTCTTGACGGTGTATATGGGTTATATGATTTAATTCCCATGACTTATTTCTCCTTTTCTATTCACTATTTATTATCACACTTTGGTTGTGTTTATTTTTGGCTCTTACAGTCCGGAGAAGATCTCTATATCCTTACTGTCTGCCGTAAGCTGTACGATCGCCTTCTTGGTCTTCGCTGTCCTTCCGCTTACGAGCTTGCCATTACTGTTACGTCTCTTGATCTTGCCATCCTGATTTAATGTGTTGACCTTTGCAACCTTAACTCCGTCGAACATCTTCTCAACCGCTTCCTTGATCATGGTCTTATTTGCTTCCGGATGTACCAGGAAAGTATATTTCTTCTCAGCCATACCGGACATACTCTTTTCTGTTACCAGCGGCTTAAGAATTACGTCATAATACTGAATTGCTGCCATTTATGCGTACACCTCCTCAATGGTTGCGACTGCTGCCTTCGTCAGCACAACAGTGCCTGCGTTCATTACATCATATACATTGATCGTATTGGTCAGTGCAGTCTTAGCATCCGGAATATTTCTTGCGGAAAGGATTACGTTATCATCCTTCTCATTTAATACAACCAGTGCCTTTTCTGCCTTGATGTTCTTTAAGATCTGAACAAATGTCTTTGTCTTGATCTCATCCAGCTTCAACTCATCTACTACGATCAGCTTCTGGTCCTGAACCTTACTTGTCAGTGCGGATTTCAGAGCCGCTCTCTTTTCCTTCTTGTTCATCTTAAAGGAATAATCTCTTGGCACGGGAGCAAATACAACTCCACCGCCCTTCCACTGCGGGGCTCTGATGGAACCCTGTCTTGCATGACCTGTTCCCTTCTGCCTCCAGGGTTTTCTTCCACCGCCGGATACTTCGGAGCGTGTTTTGGCTTTCTGTGTTCCCTGACGATTATTTGCAAGCTGCTGTACAACTGCCAAGTGTACTAAATGTTCATTGATCTCAACGCCAAATATTGCATCACTTAAGTCGATTGTACCAACTTCTTTGCCTTCCATATTAACAACTGATACTTTTGCCATTGTTAGTAGTCCTCCTTTCAACCAACTTAAGCTTCTACCTTAGTGGTTTCTTTTATTGTTACTAATGCTTTCTTCGGTCCGGGCACTGCACCCTTTACCAGAAGAAGATTCTTCTCAGCGTCAACTCTGACGACCTCAAGATTCTTCACTGTGATCGCTTCGCAACCCATATGTCCGGGCATCTTCTTACCCTTAAATACGCGGCTCGGGCTGGAACATGCTCCGTTGGAGCCTGCATGGCGGTGATACTTGGAACCATGCGCCATCGGTCCTCTGGACTGTCCATGTCTCTTGATGGCACCCTGAAAACCTTTTCCTTTGGAAATCGCAGAAGCATCGATCTTATCACCTACTGCGAAGATATCTGCTTTGATCTCCTGAGCCAATGTATATTCCTCAGCATTTTCAAACTTAAACTCTCTCACATATCTCTTTGCGGAAACGCCGGCTTTCTTAAAATGTCCCTGCTGGGGTTTATTCACGCCATGGCGGTGAACCACTTCCTTCTTACCGGACTTATCCTTATTGATGATCTTTTCCTTCTTATCAACGAAGCCAACCTGTACTGCGCTGTAACCATCGTTCTCAACTGTCTTGATCTGCGTTACATAACAGGGTCCTGCCTGAAGCACCGTAACCGGGATCAGCATTCCGTCTTCGTTAAAGATCTGTGTCATTCCGACCTTTGTTGCTAAAATTGCTTTCTTCATACTACAACCTTTACTCCTTTCTAAGTCTGCGAATTGGCATTCTGCGTAAATTCGCAGTTGAAAACCACATTTCTTTGTTTTCAACTTTCCTTCTTTTTTCCACTAAAGCGGTATGGATTTCTGTCATCGCGGTTTGCTGTGACTGACGATCTTCAGTCCTCCATACATAAAGTTAGCAGAGGTTTCATGTTAAAATTCTTATTTCATTTTTACATCTACGTAAACACCTGCGGGAATATCCATCTTCTGCAAAGACTCTACGATCTTCTGGGAAGGATTCAGGATATCGATCATCCTCTTGTGGGTTCTCTGCTCAAACTGCTCTCTGGAATCCTTGTACTTATGAACAGCACGCAGGATCGTAACCACTTCCTTCTTTGTAGGAAGAGGAACCGGACCACTTGTCTCCCCACCATTCTTCCTTACTGCCTCAATGATCTTCTTTGCTGATGCATCAACCAACTGATGATCATACGCTTTTAATGTGACTCTCATTTTCTGACTTGCCATAAAAAAAGTCGCCTCCTTTTCGTACTTTGTTTTCAAGCACGACAAGCTTGGTGACTGTACACTTTCCCGTGTGTGTCCTGACCCTCCAGAACTGTAACCCACACGTCGTTTCTGCTTCTTGCAGACTGTCTAAGCATTGTACAGTGACTTGTCGTCAATATTATCGGCGGATCATCTGTCCGCCACTGACATTCGCTCCACGGAAAACCTGTTATGGCTTTCGCCGTAACAGCAACCTCACGCTTCATAGCTATCATGCCACAGCAATAGATAGTATATATGATAACTTTTCAAAATGCAAGCACTTTTTTTGAAACTATGCAAAAAAATCCAAAAAATTGTAAATCCAAAAGAAAAATGCCTGCTTTCAGGCATTTTCCCTAGTGAATTTTATCATTCTACGTCTTTGACTTCTTCAAATTCCTTTACGATCTCCTCTGATGGCGGCGGCGTCAGAAGACTAACTACCACGATACAGATCAGGCTAAGCGGAAAACCTACCGCCAGAGAATATAACCCTGTTGAGGAGCCAAGAGTAATAAGTCCTTCCGTTCCCTGGATCATCGGTATATAATCCCATACGATAACTGCCAACGCGCCAGACACCAGACCTGCAACTGCTCCCGGGAAATTGGTTCGCTTCCAGAAGATCGCCATCAGCACTAATGGTCCAAAAGCTGCTCCAAGACCTGCCCATGCATTGGACACCAGATCCATGATGGAGGATTCCGGATCTAACGCAATCACATAAGCGATCACCGCAATGACAACAATGGTAATCCTGCTGACAACAAGAACTTTTTTGTCGTCTGCATCCTTTTTGATAATGCCTTTATAGAGATCCTCCGCAACAGCAGACGCACTGACTAAAAGTTGAGAATCCGCAGTCGACATGATCGCCGCCAGAATACCGCAGAGGAAAATGCCTGCGATCAGCGGCGCGTTGATCTCTTTTGTGAAAACCTCCTTGATCATTTCAATAAAAATACGTTCTTTTCCGACTGCATCACTCATAATATAATTAAAATCCATATATGCACGTCCAATAATACCGATCACGCATGCTGCGACCAAAGAAAGCGTAACCCATACAATAGCTACCGTCTTGGATTTGGTCATCTCCTTTTCATTTTTAACAGCCATAAAACGTACGATGATATGCGGCATACCAAAATATCCAAGTCCCCATGCAAGTCCGGAAATAATGCTGACTGCATTGTTACCCGCGAACATATTTAGAAATCCCGGAGCAGTTTCTGTAGTGATACCACTTGCTGCCAGACCTGCTGTCACCGTCAGTCCATCTGCATTCATAAAGCAGACTGCACAGACAGGCACCGCAAGAAGGGCGATCAGCATCAACATTCCCTGAATAAAGTCTGTCGTGCAGACCGCAAAGAAACCGCCCAAAAAGGTATAGGTAAGGATAACGATCGCGCCTATGGTCAGAGCGATGATATAGTCAATCCCAAAGATCGACTGAAACAGCTGTCCTCCTGCTGCCAGAGCGGAAGCACAATATACCGCAAAGAAGACTACTATTATTATAGAAGAAACTGACATCAATATCTTCTTTTTATCCCGGAACCTGTTCTCTAAAAACATGGGAATCGTCACGGAATCATTGGCCTTGATCGTATATTTTCTAAGTCTTGACGCCAGTATCAACCAGTTTAATATGGTTCCAATCAACAATCCCAATGCAACCCAGCCGTCGCCGCTAAGACCGGTCACAAAAATTGCACCCGGCAGTCCCATCAGCAGCCAGCCGCTCATATCGGAGGCCTGTGCTGACAATGCCGCTACAAAGCCGCCCAGCTTTCTTCCGCCCAGGAAATAATCCTCAGCATTTTCATTTTTCTTAGAATACATTGCCCCGATCGCAACCATGATAAAAAGATAGATCACGAAGGCGACCAGTATCCACGCAGTTAAACTTGTCATAATAACATTTACCCCTTTCTTCTTCTGCAGATATGTATGTCTCTGCTAAAAATAGAGCCATAAATTTCTTCAATTTAAAATGGCAGGGTATTCCGTAAAGGCTCCCTTGCCATTCACTGCGAGTTATTATAATATATGAAAGGTGATACGTCAATCATTTTTACTTTCTTTGCATTGCGCTTGCCCGGTTATATCTTCCATGTCAATCAATACTCTTTTTTATAATAAAGACTAACTGTTAATGGATATGCTAAAATAAACACAATTAATGCGCATGCAAGAATAATGATACCGCCTAAAATGATCTGCACTGTACTCATGGGAGCCGGAAACAAGGTATTTACAAAAGTAGAAAGCCCCATAACAAGTCCGATGCTGCAAAGCAAGCTGATTACTAAAAACACCTCGTTTCGTTCCTCCCCGCCTAAGTAGAACAGCGGAAAGAATATTGCCCCCATGAACAGGCTTATCCCAATCCCTAAAACAAACAGCATAAAAACGTCTGTATTTCTGTCAAAAGGATAACCGTGCAGCATAATTGACATAGCCACACCTATTCCTGCAAAAACCATTCCAACAATCAACCACAATAACAAACTCAAAAAATAGCTTTGTACAATAGCAGACCTTTTTATAGGTGCTGTAAGCTTATATCTGCTCCACTTGGTTGAACTCTCTTTTCGCAGGCTTGCAATCGAATTAAAAGAAAATCCTATCATTGCCAACAGCAGGTATCCAATAATCAGTGATGGTATTTTATTGTCCATAGCGACAACAAAAATACCCAGTAAAATCATGACGATTGAAAACACTTTCACGTTTGCGTATGCAGCATAAAAATTATTTTTTAAAAGCCCCCTCATACCCGCTCCCCCTTTACCAGCAGTAACATAATTTCATCAATGGAAACATGATCTACCACAACGTCTTTATATTTTCTCTGAGCGTCCTTCCCATCAGAAACTAATACGTCAATCTGAAGATCACGTTTCCTAAAGCTAAGAATATCATTAGGGTCTAATGCCAAAAACTGACTTTCTCTACAGCGCAAAACAGCATAGTTGTATATCAAATCATTTCTTGATACTGTCATAAGCAGTTGCCCATTGTGAATAAAAGTAATGTAATCCGCAACTTTTTCTAAATCACTTGTGATGTGGGACGATAATAAAATGGAATGGTTCTCTTCCTGTACAAATTCAAGAAAAACATCCAGCATCTCATCACGCATAATAGGATCTAAACCGCTAGTTGCCTCATCCAAAATCAACAGCTCCGGGTGATGCGCTAAAGCAGCGGCAATCGCTAATTTCATGGTCATCCCTTTGGAATAGTGCCTGATTTTTTGTCTTACGGGCAGGTGAAAGTCCTCTAAATATTTGTGGAACAACGAATTATCCCATTTTTTATAAAGTCCTCCCATGACTTCAGATAATTGTTTAGCGGTCCAATAAACCGGAAAATTATCACCATCATAGACGACACCAATTTTTTCCCGTAAATTTGTGTCTGTGTCCAGCATTTCTTTCCCAAACAATTTTATCGTTCCGTTGTCCTTTGAAATTGTATTCAAAATGCAACCAATCGTCGTAGTTTTTCCGGCGCCGTTTTCACCAACAAAACCTAAAATAGTTCCATAAGGCAATGAAAATGTTACATTTTTCAGTGAAAAATCGGACTTAGGAAATGTTTTGGAAACTTGATGCAATTCTAAAATATTTTCCATACTATTCATCCTCCTGATAAAATAAAGCTAATAATTCCATCAATTTTTCAAGGGAAATATTACTTATCCGACCAATCTCTGCGGCAGCCTGTAAATGTTCTTCGGCTATACGCTGCTGTTCTTCCTGATAAAATTCTTTGTTTTGCACTGAAACAAAACTTCCTCTGCCAACTGTAGTTTCTATAAACCCGTCCCTTTGCAAATCCTCATAGGCTTTTTGAACAGTAATGACACTAACATGGATTGATTTCGCCAATGAACGCATTGAAGGAATCGCTTCCCCTGCTTGCAGTTCTCCACTCATTATCATTGCTTTTATTTGAGAGGTAATTTGTTCATAAATCGGCTTATTGGCATTATTGCTAATAATGATTTCCATGACCTATCTCCGCGTTATAATGTACTTAATGTATAAGCACATTATAACACCCTTATTATATGTCTGTCAATCTTAAAAGTATATCTGATACAAATAGCACAAAACAGCGTTTTTCTATAAGTATTTCAATCGGGTAACACAGTCCGTTCATTATGTGCTATAATTTGTTATGTGTAATATATATTAAGGAGAAAAATCATCATGTGGGCTGCAGACCGTTGGAAAGATTATGAGGTTTACGATACATCGAATGGAGAAAAACTCGAACGTTGGGGGGATTATATCCTGGTGCGCCCCGATCCGCAAGTCATCTGGAATACGCCCCACGAACACTGGGGCTGGAAAAAGAAGAACGGACATTATCATAGAAGCAGCAAAGGCGGCGGTGAATGGGAATTTTTCGGGCTGCCACAGGAATGGGAGATTGCTTATGAACTTCCTAAGCGGACGGAGGCAGCACCGCTTCGTTTCCATTTAAAACCGTTTGCTTTTAAGCATACCGGTCTGTTTCCGGAACAGGCTGTGAATTGGGACTGGTTTTCCCGGATGATTATAGAGCAGATCGATCTTGGAAAAAAAGAATACAAAGTCTTGAATTTATTTGCTTATACAGGAGGCGCTACCATTGCTGCGGCAGCCGCCGGCGCCTTTGTGACCCACGTCGATGCCTCTAAGGGAATGGTCAGTTGGGCAAAAGAAAATGCAGCATCCTCCGGCATCGGAGACCGCTGCATCCGCTGGCTGGTGGACGACTGCGTCAAATTTGTAGAACGGGAGCTGCGCCGCGGCAACCAATATGACGGCATTATCATGGACCCTCCTTCCTACGGACGCGGTCCCAAAGGAGAAATCTGGAAAATAGAAGACGCCGTCTATCCTTTGATCCAAAAAACTGCCCAGCTTCTTTCTAAAGACGCCGGTTTCTTTTTGATCAATTCCTATACCACCGGACTACAGCCCGCTGTTCTGACCTATATGCTGGAAACCGCTATCGTAAAAAATCGCGGCGGGTTCGTGGAATCCTCAGAAATCGGACTTCCCGTCTCTGTCAGCGGTCTGATCCTGCCCTGTGGCGCAAGCGGCCGATGGAGTGCCCAAAGACAGGATTTCACTACAGAACCATAGATGCCACAACGCTATGCACTACAAAGTAGAACCGATATAGCTGGTGAACAATCCAGCGCCCACAAAAACTGCTAAAATTGTCAATACGAATGACAGACAGAAGAAAATCAGCATCCAGAGCAGCTGCGCTTTACAATAATTCGCCTTACTTGCTTTCGTACCGCCGGCAAAGGCCCAGACTATCAGCATAATGAAATTCACAACGGGAATATAAAGAAGTAACATCGTCCACATCCATTCGCCCATAGATACATCATCCGATTCAACAGGCGGCTGATATGCCGGCTGCGACTGTATCGGCGCCAAATAAGGATTCGGCGCCTGTTCTGCCGACTGAGACTGCATCGGCTGCATATAAGGATTCTGTGCTTGTTCTGTCGGCTGCGCGCCAATATTTTCCTGTGGAGACATATTGTTTTGATCCATATTTACCCTCTTTTCCGCGCCATTTTGCGCTATTTTCTCCGAAAGTTCTTATTTACCTTATTATACAATAAACAAAATCTCCTGACAACATATCCTTCTATTCTTTCACAGGCAAAGTTTCCGCGCTCGCTCCCTCTTTCCGGAAAAGTTTTATGAAAATACTGTACCATATAAAATAATTATGATATAATAAGATTCCATTAAATACTCACTGCGTTCGCGCTTGTGAAACAGAAATGAGGTTATTTTTATGTATGTCAACGAACTGGCGGGAACCATTCATCAAACACACTATCCGCAGCATGTAGTCTCCCTGCCCCATATGAGCCGGCAGATCACCGCATCCTCTCAGGAAGCAGAGGTGGACCCCAAAACAAGAGAATTTTCCGATATTCTCTCCGACTACGTAGCCGATGCTGCAAATGAAGACAACAAGGAAATTCTTACTGCGATCAAAGATCTTTCGGACAGTATCGAATCTCTGAAAAAAAAGAATTATGATAACCAGAAAACCGATGTCATGTCCATCCTGACCGATCAGGAAAAAGCAAAGGAATATCTAAGCCATCAATCCGGCAGGGAACTGATCATCGACATGGTGGAGAACTCCATTGCCGGCATTATTTCCGGCACAAATATTTGATTCATCCGGCATCAAATGTATATCCACCGTTATCAGGTGCAGTGCCGCACCGTCCGGGGAAATGGAATGACGTCCCGGATATTGCCCATACCTGTCACATACATCATCAGCCGCTCAAATCCCAATCCAAAGCCTGCATGTCTGACAGAACCGTATTTCCGAAGATCCGAATAAAACTCATATTCCTCCGGCTTCAGTCCCACTTCTTTCATACGCTGCAGCAGCTTATCATAATCATCTTCCCTCTGGCTTCCACCAATGATCTCGCCGATACTGGGCGCAAGAAGATCCATCGCCGCAACAGTCTTTCCATCCTCATTCAGTTTCATATAAAATGCCTTGATTTCCTTTGGATAATCCGTCACAAACACCGGTCTGCCAAAGACTTCTTCCGTCAGATACCGCTCATGCTCCGTCTGCAGATCGCAGCCCCAGCTTACCTGATAATCAAATTGTTTCTCAGCCTTTTCCAACAGATCGATTGCCTCGGTATAAGTGACATGGGCAAACTCCGAACTTATGATATGCTGCAGCCTCTCCGTCAATCCGGGGGCAATAAACCGGTCAAAAAACGCCATTTCCTCCGGCGCATGTTCCAGCAGATAGCCAATCACATATTTTAACATGCTTTCCGCCAGCGCCATATCGTCTGACAGGTCGGCAAACGCAATCTCCGGCTCGATCATCCAAAACTCCGCCGCATGTCTGGTAGTATTAGAATTTTCTGCACGGAATGTGGGTCCAAAGGTATAGACATTACGGAAAGCAAACGCATAAGTTTCCACGTTCAACTGACCGCTCACCGTCAGATTGGCGGGTATGCCAAAGAAATCCTTTTCGTATGCAATGCTTCCGTCCTCCTGTCTGGGAATCTCATTTAAGTCCAGCGTCGTCACTTGAAACATTTCCCCGGCGCCCTCACAGTCGCTTCCGGTAATGATCGGCGTATGGACATACACAAAATCCCGCTCCTGAAAGAACTGGTGGATGGCATAAGAGAGGATGGAACGCACGCGGAATACTGCCTGAAAAGTATTCGTCCGTGCCCGCAAATGGGGAATGCTCCTCAAAAACTCCATGGAATGACGCTTCTTCTGCAACGGGTACTCCGGCGCAGACTCTCCCTCCACTTCTACCTCAGATGCCTGCAGCTCCAAGGGCTGTTTCGCCTCCGGCGTCAGCACTATCTTTCCCTTAACAATAACGGCTGCGCCCACATTTAATCGGGATATCCGGTCAAAATTCTCCAGATGATCGCCATAGACAACCTGAAGCGTCTCAAAATATGTTCCGTCTCCGATCACCAGAAAACCAAAATTCTTAGACGCCCTGACCGACCGCACCCAGCCGCCTACCGTCACCTCACGATCCTTCCATGACTCCTGATCCTTAAAAATTGATTTGATATACTGTAATTCCATATTAATAACCGCGCCTTTCCGTAAACTGTAAATTGGGATCACCGGCACACACCGTTCTCCTAATGTTTCTCCCGCTTATGCTTTACCTGCATAACAAACCCGATCACAGAGAATACTGCCAACACCACCGCCGAAATGATTTGATCCAAAGCAACAAACTGCTCCACCAAAAGATTCAGCAGCATACCGCCAAACACTGACGTCAAAATGATGATCACATAATCGCCAAACACCAGCGCAAGAATACCGCAGATCAGACCTGCAGCCCCTGCCCAAAAAACGCCCTGTTTTAACAGCAACATCATCTGCTCCAGCATCTCGCTCCAGCGTTCCGGCCGGATGCCGGCCTCCAACAGCATAAGATCCAACAAATTCATATCTGCTTCAGATTTCACTCCCAGCAGGACTGTCTGGAAGAAATTGCCGAAGGTAAATACACGCTCCACACCGCTTACCTGCTCCAGCAGCTCCTTTCCCAACGCCATCGCCTGACGCCAGAAAAAAGAAAATACTACTAGAAAAGCGCTGATCGATGCGCTAAAATACATTCCTACTTTATAATAGTGGAATCCTAAAAATCCTGTAATCAGACCTGCAGCCAAAGCAATGACCACAAGTATCGTTCCTTCCACAGAAAATTTCGTGCAGATCTGTAAGGTCAAAAAATAACCGATCCAGCCGCATAACAAAAACTGTACCAGTTTATATAGGCTAAAGCCCCGAAAACAGATGAGGCCGCCTACTGCCAGCATCACCAGATAACTCATCCATAACGAATTCATGTCTTATCACTGCGGACAAACGTCCGCACTCCCCAATTTCTTATTATTCTCATTATATTCTCTATGATTCCGCCCAATGAAATCTTTGATTTTTCAATTTAATAATTTTGTCTTTGCCAGCCAGTTTCTAAAAAATGTTACCAGAGGTCCCGTAAAAAAAGCAGTGATCACCGTCGCCACACCTACGACGCTACCCAAAAGAAATCCGACTGTCACACAGATCAGATCCGTACCGATCCTGGTCCATTTATATTGCAGTTTCCCATGAACCGCCTGCTCTATGACCTGCCCCAGCGCATCATACGGCGCTATCCCAATATCGCACTGCATATAAAGTCCCGCGCCAAATCCCAGCAATACGACCGCCGCTAACATTAGTACTACCCTGATGACCAGATGCTCATCCATGCTTTCTGTTGAAATATTAAAATGTCCCAGTATCCATAGCAGAAAATCCGCCGTATAACCGCAGCCTGCCATATTGACAAGCGTTCCCAGTCCGATCGCCTTACGCAGCGCCAGCACCATCACGATAAACAATACCAGATTGACCAGCAGCTGGCAGGTGCCATAGCTGACGGGCAGATGGGAACTGATCCCAAGATTCATACAAGAAAATGGGTCTGTCCCAAAATTCGCAATCCGCATCAGTCCCACGGATATTCCGATAGCTATAACGCCAAGACACATACTGACGATAACCACAGGACGATATTTCCCCTTTTCTTTTGTATTTTCCGCTTTCTTATCCATCTGTCTCTCCCAGAATATCTTAACTCTATCTTAACTCTATCTTAATCTATAGGATTGCTAGAGCCGCCCTTTTTACATCCCATTTATTTTAGCAAGGATAGGACGGATTGTCCATATCCAAAACGATCAAACTCCCATCACGTCCAAACAGCCGGATCATGTTTTGTGCAGGAAAGCTCCCAACAGATAATGTATAAAGAAAAATGCGATGTCAACCGCCACGATGGTGGCGCCGACGGGAGAGGAACCCAGGATCGACAAAATGATCCCGCTGAACGCGCATACGACGGAAAGAACTGCCGAATAGATGATCACACCTTTGAAATTGTCCAGAATACGCATGGCTGACAGCGCAGGAAAGATGATCAACGCCGAGATCAACAGCGAGCCTACCAGATTCATCGCCATGACAATCACCACTGCCGTAATCACCGCCAGCAGCAGATTATAAACGCCGGTATTGATTCCGGTGGCCCTTGCAAAATTCTCATCGAAGGCCACCGCAAAGATCCTGTTATAGAAAAGACAGTATGCTCCTATCACCAGTACCGAAAGCGCCACGCACATCCACACCTCTTTTTCTGTCAGGCTCAAAATCGCCGTAGAGCCAAACAGAGTGCTGCATACGTCCCCGGATACATTGGCGGAAGCGGAAAATTTATGCAGGACAAGATAACCCACTGCAAGGGAACCCACAGACAGCATGGCGACCGCCGCGTCCCCCTTGATTTTTGTATTATGCCCCGTCCGCAGCAGAAGAACCGCGGCTATGACTGTGACCGGCATGATAAAGGCTGTCCGGTCTGCCAGCTTCAACACGGTAGCGATTGCCATCGCGCCAAATGCCACATGAGAAAGCCCATCCCCGATAAAAGAAAAACGCTTCAAAACCAAAATCACGCCAAGCATCGAAGAACACAATGCGATCAGTGTTCCTACCACCAACATATAGCGCACAAAGGGATATGACAGATATAATTGCAGCTGTGTTATCATTTCTCTCATAATGAAGTAACCGTACCTTTCTTTCAGTCCGCCGAATCATCGCCAGTTTAATGCAGTGTTGTTTCATGCGGTGCGTTCTCATCCATATTTTGCAGATATTCTTCCTGCGTGCCGTAGAACGAATTCTCCTTATCTATATGGAGAATATGGGAAGCCTGTCTAACCGCCGTGCGGATATCATGGGAGACCATAATGATTGCGATCCCTTCCCGATTCAGACTTTTCAGCAGTTCATAAAATTCCTCAGTGGCTTTAGGATCGAGCCCTGTCACCGGTTCATCTAAGAGCAGCAGCTTAGAAGTCGCGCATAATGCCCTTGCCAGCAATACCCTTTGCTGCTGACCTCCGGAAAGATTGCGGTAACACCGCGTCTTGAACTCCGTCATACCCATGCGTTCCAGATTCTTTAATGCAAGCTCCTTTTCTTTCTTACCATACCACGGACGTCTGCCACACTTTGTGAGCGTGCCGGATAAAACGATCTCCCATACCGACGCCGGAAAATCCCTCTGCACCACCGTCTGTTGTGGAAGATATCCAATCTCTTGCGGCAAAATACCGTCCTCCATAATCAGCTCTCCGGAAATCGGTCTGATCAAATGAAGCAGCGTCTTGATCAATGTGCTTTTACCGGCTCCATTTTCCCCGACAACGCAAAGATAATCCCCCTGGTTCACCACAAAACTGATATGCTCCGCAACGATGCCGTCCTTATATCCTAATACCAGATCCTTACATGTAATAAACGCCATGACTTCTGCCTTTCTGTATTTACCATGTCAGCAGGAAATCAAGCGCGATTTCCCTTTGACTATAATTATTCATAAGCAAGCGCTGTCCGCAGCACTGCAAGATTCTCCTGCATGACTGACAGATAAGTCACCCCCTGCCCGATATCCGCAGCAGTCACAGACTGCATGGAATTTAAAGCAAGTATCTCCTGATCTTTATCTGCCGTATTGGCAATGATCGTCTCTGCGATCCTCCGATCCCCGTCTTCCATAACCAGTACTGCCGGAAGACCAAATTCCTCCAGCCTGCCGGCCAGAAAGATCACTGTCTCAAAGCTTGCTTCCGTCTCCGTACTACAACCCGGAAATGCCGCATCATATTCCAGTCCATAGTCTTTCATCAGATAAAGAAAGGGAAATCTGTCTGCAAACAACACCCTGTTCAAAGACGCTTCCGACACCATCGTTCCATACTGTCCATCCAGACTCTCCAGCTCCACAAGATATCTCTCCGTATTTTCCGCCACTATCTGGCTGTCATTTTGATCCAGGTCTTTATCCATCACGGCGGCTTCTATTGCCTGAACGCAGGTGGAAGCGTTTCTCAAAGACAGCCAGATATGCTCGTCATATTCCGCTCCGCCCGTATGCCCTTCTTCTCCCGCATCCACTTCTCCATAGGCATGTCCGCCAAAGTTCTCCTGCATCCCTTCTATATGCTCTTCCTCTCTCAGGGATGATCCCAAGATCTCCATCATACTAAGATACTGCTGCCTCTCTCTTCGCTCCTCCGGAATGGACGCCAGCACGTCTTCCATCCACAGATCCGATTCACCGCCTACATAAACTATGATATCCGCTTCGGAAATACGGATGATATCCTCTGCGGTGGGCTGATAATTATGGGGGTCCGTGCCCTGGTCCATCAGCAGCGATGCTCCTATGGAATCTTCACATCCCTCTGTGATTTGCCGCGTCCAGTCGTAAAGCGGAAACGCCGTACACAGAATCCGTATCTTTCCATCTTCTGCTATAGTGTCTTCACGGTCTGCTGCACACCCAACAGACAATATCATAATAATTAAAATAGAAATACTTCGCACCCATCTGTATTTGATTGCATCCTTATGATTGTCCATTTTCATTTTTCGCCTCCATGCTGCGACTGTCTTTTAGGACTCTGCTTTTGAGCCGCCAATGACTCATGTTTTGCGCCGCATCTCTCGCACAGTCCGCTCAACATGGATCCCTGCCCCTCCAGGACAAAACCATGATGTTCCAACAGATGTCCCGTAAGCTCCTTCATAAATGCGCATTCCAGATGGAACAGCTTTCCGCATTCCCTGCACTGCATATGAATATGTTCCTGGCAGTTCCCATAAGGCTCTATATACTGATAGCGGTACGACTCTTCTCCTGCCGCCTTATATTTCATCAGTTTTCCGCTGTCTGTCAGCTTTTCAAGATTCCGATATACTGTTGTCAGATTGATGGAAGCTTCCTTTCCTTTCAGATCCGCATAAATATCTGCTGCAGAAAAACACTGATCCGCATGATTTTCCAGATATTCCATGATGCTGTCCTTCCACTTGGTGCGATATTGCTTCTGTATCATTTCAACACGTTCCTTAATATTTAGTTATATATATAGAAAAGCAAAAATTGCAAATGATTTGCATTTGCAAACCATTTGCAATTTTATACCACATTTGCAGTTATGTCAATATTCTATTCCCCTTTTCCGGTTCCAGTCCGCTATCAACTGTCTTCATACGATTGGTATAGGATTGTAGAATTTTTTATGGTATAATGTACGCGAAAGCAATGAGCAGTGCGCGAGTGAGTAAAACTATATACCGCAGGATGCTTGCATACTGCCGGTATATAGTTTTAGGAACGAGCATAGGGCGAAGCCCGCGAGCGAGATGGAGCAAAGCGGAATCGAGCATAGCACTGCGCTTATTAACCATTTATTACACTTAGGAGAATCAGTCCATGAACATCATCTTCTGCTATTGGAACAGCATATGCGAACCAGGTATGACCCATGCCTTTGAACAACTGGGTCACCATGTCATGGTCTTTGATCATCCTATGTCGAGCAAAGATCTTGATACAGACTATCTGTCCGCATTTTCCGGCTATATTCAGTCATCACCAAAAGCAGACTGTGTATTTACCATCAATTTTATACCACTGATCGCAAAAGTATGCCGGATCTTCCGGATACCCTATCTCTCGCATACGGTAGACAGCCCCTCTATAACGCTTTCTTCCAAGGCGCTAAACGACCCCTGCTGTCATGCCTTTTTATTCGACCGATGTCTATATCAGGAATATGCCGCTCTTGCTCCCGGCCGCGTTCATTATCTGCCTCTTGGCGCAGATATGGATTTTTATGACAGTATTTCCGTCTCTGAGGAAGATCATGCAATGTACGACTGTGGCATTTCCTTTATCGGCTCCTTTCATAGCGAAAACTGTATTTATGACAGACTTGCAAACGGTCTCCCGGAACGGATGCGCGGCTATGTAGACGGCTTGATCGAAGCGCAGCTAAATGTCTATGGGTACAATCTGATCAGAGACGCTTTCAGTGATGACTGGGCGGAAGAATTTAAAAGACGTGCAGCATGGTCCGTACTGCCTGATTACCATGAGGATATCCGCAGTATTATCACCGACCAGTATCTCGGTTTCAAATGTACGCAGAGAGACCGGATTCGGACGCTGCAAGCCATCAGCCAGAATTACCGGATGGATCTCTATACAACGGAAGATACCTCCATGCTTCCAAATATCAACAACCGCGGCATTGCCAAGTCTTTTACGATGATGCCCCGGATATTCAAATGCAGCAAGATCAATTTAAACATGACCGCACGCACCATCAAATCCGGTCTGCCGCAGCGTATCTTTGATATCATGGCAGCCGGCGGCTTCGTCCTTTCCAATTATCAGTCGGAGATCCCGGAATACTTTACCCCCGGCAAAGATATCGTATTATATGAAAGCATTCCTGACCTTCTGGAAAAGATCGGCTATTATCTATCTCATGAAGAGGAACGTCTGTGGATCGCAAGAAACGGATACGAAAAAACAAAAAAACAGCATCTCCTCGTGCACAGGGCACAGGAGATGCTGAAGATCCTGTTCTGAAGAAGCACTGAGCAAATCAGTGTATCCTAAATTACGCACCAAGCGCCGATGCGGACTTATTCAGGAAAATCAAATAACGAATCCATGTAACGATCATTACAATGGAAGCAACAAATGACAGGATACCCACAATATTTTTGAGCAACAGAATCAAACCAAGTACACTGCAAATCACGTTGATGATCGTGCATACCACATAGAACTTATAGAGGTTCAGGCCATTCGCTGCAATATCTGCAGCACCAACATTATTCAAAAGACCACCGGTGGTTGTGATCACCGTATTTATGATCATAAGATTAATGATGGAGGATACTGCGTACAGCAATTTAACAAGAATATTTCCCACAAAAGGAGTGAACGCAACAACAGCCTCAACAATAGCGATCACAATATTTACAATCACAAGCGTAACCGCCTTGTTATAGCTTTCGGCATCTTCTCCCGCCTTTTTCAACCCCATCAGATAAAGTACAAATCCTGCAAGCACTACAATATTGCCTATAAAACCAAAATGTGGCATGGCTGATAAAACTTCTGCAATGATCATAAGCATCTTCGAGGCAAAAACCTTCTGTAAACCTGCAGCAGCATTTGGATATTGACTCATATCAAGTCCCCATTTCATTATGTATTGAAAGCCACTTACTGCATCGCATTTTTATATACCGCAAATAGCTCATCTGTTTTATTGAAACAGTTTTTCCCTTATTTGTCAATTACTATTGGGGTTATTGGCATACTATTTTATCATAAAGATCATTCTTTTTCCATAAGATACTGCCACCTGTAGTATCTTGAAAAGTTAAACCCACGCAGACCGGATTCCCCATTCTCCCTGACATAGATTAAGTCTTCGAGATCGTCCGCAAAATCACTGTCTTCCTCCCGCTCCAAAGCCTCTGCGACAGCCGGCACAGCATCCGCGGACAGCCTTCTGAGATACCGCCAATCCACTTTTCCATGAATATGTTGTTCATTCAGATTATAGGAAGCGATCATATAATCCGGTCTGGCATACGCCAATCCAAGATACAAAATCGTTACCACGACCATACAATACTTAAATAAAGGAAACTTCCGGCAGAAAATAAAGAGCATGATCCCGCTCATTATCAGGAAAATCAATCCCAGTCCCCAGAATACCAGCACCCGTAAGTATGACAGATCATACGTCTCCACATACATATACATCCTTAACGCACTGGAAGCAATCATAATATAAGTACATCCGCTGATCAGCGCCAGCATCCCCTTTAGCACCCTGCTTTCCCGGAATTTATACAAGCAGAACAACACCAGCGTCATGTTGATAACACATACCAGAAGCAACTGGAAAAATCCCTGCCTTGCATATTCCGCATAGGTAGTTCCTTCCGGAAGAGAAAGCCTGCCCATAAATAAGTACAATATCTGGATCATGGAAAAGATCAGATACACCACGCCAAGCATGGCATTGACCGTAATGGCAACCACCGGCTCCCCTGTCTGCCGCTTCCCAGAAGAAATACTGACCGACTTGCTGCCCAGTTTTACCAGCAGACCATAAGACAACAAATAGACCGCTGCCGTCATAAAAAAGATGCCGATCATATCTCCGATCCCATTCAGGCTCTCAAATACATCCAACAGATGAAATATCCGGCCAAACAGATTTCCAAACACCGAATCCGCACTTGCAAGCAACAGCATAACGATTACCAGAAGCGGAAGTCCGGTCAGAATGCCCAAGAAAACATATTTCAAGACAGGGTTCTGTTTTTTCTCCCCCTTTTTCTGGCTCTTCCAGATCCCTCTATCTTCAAAAGGACGCGTAATATGCCCTAGTGCGCCAAATGCCGCCTGTCCGATCGCACTTAGGTATTCCGGCAGTCC
>CAMWHY010000043.1 GCA_947174185.1 uncultured Lachnospiraceae bacterium
GCGCGCTTTTGATTCGTGATGCAAAATATATCGAGGATGCAGAGATCTACCGGGAGAAAGGGACGGACCGCAGCAAGTATTACAGAGGTCAGATCGATAAATACACTTGGGTAAACTACGGATCTTCCTATCTTCCCAGTGATATGAATGCCGCATATCTTTATGCACAGTTAGAGATGGCGGAGGAGATTAATGCTGCCAGATTAAAGATATGGAATACGTATTATGAAGGATTAAAGGAGCTTGAAGAACAGGGAAAGATAGATTTGCCCGTTGTTCCAAAAGACTGTATCCATAATGCGCATATGTTTTATATTAAGACGAAAGATGTGGAAGAACGGACAGCATTTATTTCTTTTATGAAGGAAAAGGAGATTTTGACGGTATTTCATTATGTTCCGCTGCATACTGCGAAGGCGGGGCGGAAATTCGGTAGATTCTACGGAGAAGATGTCTATACGACAAAAGAAAGCGAACGGCTGGTCCGCCTCCCACTGTATTACGGACTGACAGAGGAACAGAATATGTATATTATCGAACAGGTCAAGGCATTTTACCATTAAAGGAAGCATTATGAAAGATCATCTTTTATCTGAAACTAAGAAAAATCAGTGCAATATTAAATATGTTAATATTGCCGTCGCTGTGATGGTGACGGCAATTCTGTTTTTGGTCCTTTCTCTTTGGTCGGACATTGTATACTGCTTAAACGACGATTTGATGATCCAGAGCATACTGTCCGGCAGATATAGCGGCAGTCCCAGCGGGAAGGCAGTATATCTCAGCGAACCGTTAAGCAGTCTGCTGGCTTTTTTATATGGCATTTTGCCTTCTTTGCCATGGTTTGGATTGTTTTTGGCGGGCTGTTATATACTTTGCTTTTATCTGACATTATTTTCTTCTCTGGAAAGGCTGATGAAAAACCCGGAGATTACAGGGAAAAAGCGCATGATCGGTATTGGCTGCGTATGCATTTTTTGCGTATCAATATTCTGCGGCTTTTTTTTAAGTCAGTTTCTGATGATACACTATACGGTAGCGGCGGCGGTTCTGGGAGGAACTGCCATCTATCTTTTTATGATGTCGGATGACGACGGAGAAGGGAAGTCTGCCTTGCAAAGCAGCTGGATGCCGGTGGTTCTGCTTCTGCTTTGTTATCTGGTCAGGACGAAGGTGTTTTTTATGACTGCGCCGTTTCTGGCGGTAGCAGGTCTTTATCGTATCCTGAGGACAAGAAGATTTGTCCGTTATCTTGTTCCGTTAGCTATGCTGGGTGTGGGACTGCTGCTTTTGATGCTAGTGGGGCGTTTGTCTTATGGTGACGCAGTATGGCAGGAATATCTTGATTATAATGATGCACGTACAGAACTGTATGATTACGAATTGATCTGGGAGGAAGAGGAAGCGGAAGCATATTATGCCGCACAGGGATATGTGCCGGAGGAGATAGAAATATACCGGGAGTATAATGTCCTGTTAAATGAAACTCTGACGCCGGAGGATTACAGAAAGATCGCCGCCTATGGCCGTCTTAGACCCGAAGGGCAGCGTACATGGTTTCAGAAATTTAAAGAAGGCTTCTGGCTGTACCGGCACAGGATGTTGGGAAAGGCGGAGGATTATCCGTATAATGTTGTGAGCATTGCTTTTTATATCATAGCTGCAATGCTGATGATAGGGAGCAGGGATAAAAAATCTCTATGGATGCTTGTTCTATTAGGCATGGTAAGATCCGGCTTATGGATCTATCTTTTGGCGGAAGGCAGATATCCGGAGCGGATTACCATTTCGCTATATCTGATAGAATTGTTGGTGCTGCTGGCGATGATTGTCGACAAGCGAACTCGTCCAGAGCAAATGATAGAAAATCGGATCAGCAGTATTGTGAATCGTATGGGAATTGCTCTGGTGGGAATCGTTCTCATGATCCTGTCGTTGGAAACAGCATATCAGGTTTTGCCGAAAACATTAGAGGCAAGGGCGCAGCAGCTGGAGATCAATAGGGAAGAAGATCAGTTATTTGATTTTATGAAATCTCATCCGGAGAATCTTTATCTTCTGGATGTATATTCTGTTGTATATCATACAGAGTATGCGGTCAGAGATTATGATGACTCTTATGAGAATTACCTTCTGCTTGGAGGATGGGTGGCGGGAAGTCCGCTTGTGACAGAAAAACTGACCGGTTGGGGATATGAATCGGCATTTGACGCGCTTGAACGTGGGGAAAATGTGTATCTGGTGCTCAAAGAAGGCGTCGGAATGGATCTCAAAGAACTGGAAGATTTTTACCTCTGGAGAACCGGTAAAACGGCAGTGTTTCAGCAGATAGAAGCTGTCGGAGAAAATTTTGGCATCTATCAGAAAGTATCTGATTGATTGGACATGGAGGATAGTGTGAAAAATATATCTAAGGCAGTAAAAAACACTGCCTAAGATATATTAAGTTTCACACCGAAAAACGCAAAAGCGGCGTTTTTCATTTTTATTTAAGTCGCAGCAAAGCTGCGACATGGAGGATAGTATGGATATTATGGGAGAACGGATCTATCTGCGTAAGATGAAGATAGAAGATACGGATCAGGTGATCGCATGGAGAAATGCGCCCCATGTCATGGAACAATTTATCTATCGCACACCGCTGACAAGAGAGACGCATCTGGAGTGGATCAGAACGAAAGTAGATACCGGAAAGGTGCAGCAGTTTATCATCTGCATTAAGGAAAATGACAGAGGGATCGGAAGTTTTTATCTGCGTGATATCGATCTGAAAATGCGGACGGCGGAGCTTGGTATTTTTATCGGTGAACAGGATGCGCTGGGGAAAGGTTATGGTACGGAGGCGGTCAGACTGGGCGTTTCCTATGGTTTTCGGGAGCTGCATTTGGAGAGGATCATCCTTAGGGTGTATCAGGATAATATAAACGCGGTTCGTAATTATGAGAAAAACGGATTTGTATTGATGAAGGACAGGACGGAGACTGTCGAGAGAGACGGCTGCAGCCGGACGGTGATCTTTATGCAGAAAGAAAAAGAAGCTTCGCATGACCTGTAAGAAATAGAGCACAATAAAGAGGCGGCGATAGAATAGTGAAAGTATGAGATACAAGGGAGGAATATGGAGTGAAAAAGGAGAGGATACTTTATCTTGATCTGGTCAGGATATTAAGTTTTATCATGGTGACGATGTATCACTTTACAGTTGCTGCGGAGGTGTTTGGCGTCAACGCAAAGCTTGAAGTTTACAAAAGCGTTTCCCATATTCTTGCGCCGCTTGCGGTGTCTGCCTTTTTTATGGTATCCGGCGCTGCCCTGATCTTTCAGTATTCGGAAAAAATTTCCTTAAAAGAATTTTATAAAAAAAGATTTTTAGGTCTGTTTCCTTTGTTCTGGCTTGCGTATCTTTTTGCATTTCTGGACTATTTTTATCAGACGGGAGGTATGCCGGATGTACCTAAAGTGAATTTCCTGCTGACGGTCATAGGAGTGGATGGATATCTGAATGATTATCTTCCGACTTTTTATCTGCTGGGAGAGTGGTTTCTTGGGATGATCATTATGCTGTATCTGTTATTTCCGCTCTATCGTAAGATCATGCTGAAAAGCAAATACATTCTGCCAGTTGTCTTTCTGGCGGGAAGCGTCTGGCTGCTGTTTGCGAATCCGTTTCCGATGGTGATCGAGAAAAATCTGATCGTATGCAGTTTTTATTTTGTTTTAGGTATGATGATTGAGATGATCCGCCTTGGCGCAGATAAGAAGAAGTTTGCTGTGGGGCGGCGGATCGCGGCGGCAGTCGGGTTTACTCTTTTTATCCTTCTGCTGGTAGCGGAAGGGACAGCATTTCCGATCAACTCATATTGTAAAATTTTTATCAGAACAATTTCCTGTTATATGATCATTATGGAGGCCGCTGAGTGGATGAAGGGAGAGCGGATCAGGGAATTGATAACTGTCATCGGGCGTCACTCCTATGCTTTTTTCCTGATTCATCATGTATTTCTACACCGGTATCTTGCACATTATTCCGGGGCAGTGATGAGCGGGTCCAATACCCTGGTACTATTTTTAAGTTCTATGATTTATATTTATCTGCTGGCAGTTGGTCTGGACCGGGTATATTCTTATCTGAAAAAGTCAGTGAATAGATGGCGCCTGAAGGATGGACAGCAGTCATAGGGACCTTCGTTGCAAATCATCTCCTTTTGTTATATAATCAAAGAGAAAATAACAGAATTTACCATTTTTTGCGTGTTGGACTTAATTTGCATGAAATATTTCCCATAGAATGGGAATTATTAAAATATAGCGTTTGATCATAGCTAGATTTTATTTGTTTGGAAAAGGTAAGAGTTGGAACATGAAAGCGTTGATAGAGAAGTTAGATTGAAAAATCAAAGAGTTTTTCAAAAACGAATTTATTCGTTTTGCAAATATTGTGCCTGCGGCCCAAATTCGCAGGTTATGGAAAGGCATGGTTATTAAGATGTCAGAGAATAAAACTGCAAAGGTGCGCTATCTTTTCTTTGTCATTTTCTTTTGTGAAATCATATATGCGGGCATCCGGTTTATGAATGCGGGCGTCAATTATGAACAGGCAGTGGGTTTCAGGCTGTTTTGCATCGGCTTTGGACTTCTTGTGCTGAGCATGATGGAGATCAGGCAGTGGATGACGATATGGTCTCTGCTTTATCTTCCGATATGTTATTTTTATACACGTGTTGCATATCAGAAACATTGGATCGCGGATACCTGTGAGTATCAGCATGTGGATGTGATCAGGATGGGAAAACTGGTAGCCTTGATCTGGGGCATCGTACTGATTGCCATTGTGTATGATTTGCTCAAAAACAGACGGATTGGCTTTCGGGGGATTCATCCGCTGCTGGGAAGCATTTGGCTTGCTTTTATCGTTCTTCTTACGATCTTTAAGAAGGAGTATTTTTATGCAACATTTTTTGTTATCTGTATGACTTCATTTTATTGGGTCCTCGTCAGGAAGCAGAGGCAGCAGGAGATATGGCGGGCACTACAGGATGCGGTTATACTGTCTTTCTTTTATGTTTCTTTTATGTCTCTGATGCGCCGTCCCTATGACTGTGAGCGTTATACAGCTTATTTTGTCAATGCTAATATGGCAGGCATGTATCTGGCTTGTGTGATTGCGGTTTTGTTTAACCGGATCGATCTTTGGATGAAAAAATGGCGTGAAGCAAAAAAGTATGTGGTAGGACTTGTATTCTACTATTTGATGTTGGGTTTTGCCTGTTCTCTGGCGATCTTTAATTATACGAGAACGACCATCATGGGACTTGTCTTTGCATTCTTTGTCTTATTTATTCTTCAGATCATCCGGTCGCCAAGAAAAAGAAAGGTACTGTTGCAGTATGGTCTGGTTATGATATCAGTGGTTTCTTTGTTTCATGCAACGTATTATGCGATCCGTTATATACCGGCGTATATGAATGTGCCGTATTTTTTTATGGGAGAGAACAATCCTGAGACAAGGATCGTGAAAGGTGATCCGATTGATTCGCCCAAATATACTACAATAGAAAGCTTTTTGACGCTTGCGTTTGGAAAATGGGGTATTTATATTCCCTTTACGGAGGAAGCGAAGGAGGAAAGCAGCGAAGTGGTCATTGATACGGATCGGGACGTGACCAACGGCAGGATCGATATCTGGAAGGCATATCTGGAAAAGACGAACTGGGAAGGACATTATCCGGGACATATTACTCTGGAAAGCGGGTATTTTACTTATCACGCCCACAGCACATATATCCATGTATTGTATCAATATGGTATTTTGACCGGGATCATCTATGGGCTGCTTAATTTCTGCGCTTTTGTCGTAGCGGTATGCAAATATTGGAAAAAGGGACAGGAAGAAGGTTCCCATGATTTGCTGCTGGCGGTACTGGTGATAGGGATCTGCCTGATGAGCCAGGTGACGGAATGGATGGGACATCCTGCTTATGTGATCAACATGATGTTATTTGTGATGTATGGCATGCTTCTGTGTGGGACGAAGGATAATGATGTGCCGGTAGCGAAAGGACAGACATGAAGGATAAAAGTTACGAACAGTATAAAAGAATATTTCGATTCAGTGAAGTCCTGCTGACCTTGGATGCCATGTGCGGAATGTTTGGCTATGTCTGGTATCAGTATCTGAACAAGCTTAATGAAAAGCCCTTTACCGGTTACGGTAATTTGATGCAGATTGCGGTGTATGTTGTCGTAACGTTGATCCTGATACAGATTTTCGGCGGTTTTGAGATCGGATTTTATACGCCGCTAAATGCAATTTTGTCCCAGGTACTGGCAATGTTCTGCGTGAATCTGGTCATGGCGGTACAGATCGTGTTGACGATCAGCTCTATCTATACATTGGATGAAATCTTTTTGGCAATGCTGATCCTATGGGGCGTGCAGATCCTTCTATCGATTCTGTTGGTCCTGCTGTTTGACAAACTGTATGTAAAGCTGTTTCCGGCGTGGGATATGCTGGTGATCTATGAGAATGATTCTGTCCGGTTGTTTTTGGACAAGGTCAATACCAGAAAGGATAAGTATGTCGTCAGTGAGAAGATTCATATTTCAAGCGGTTTTGATAAGATATGCGATAAGATAAAGGAGCATGATTCTGTGATCGTCTATGATGTCTCGTCCAATCTGCGCAATGACATCATTAAATTCTGCTATGGGAAAGGCGTCAGGGTGTATCAGACGCCGAAGCTTTCTGACATTATGATCCGGAGCGCAAGGGAACATCATTTGTTTGATACTCCGCTTCTGATGTCCAATAACATAGGATTAAGTTTTGAACAGAAGATTCTGAAGCGTGCCATTGATATCGTGATTTCACTATTGATGCTGATTATTACATCGCCCATTATGCTGATCACGGCGATCTGCATTAAACTGGAGGATCATGGACCGGTAATGTTTATTCAGGAGAGGGTCACTTTAAATGACCGACCTTTTATGATCTATAAATTCCGCAGTATGATCGTGGATGCGGAGGCGGATGGCAGGGCAAGGCCAGCCGTAACGGATGATGAGCGCATTACCAAGGTGGGACGATTCATCCGTAAGACAAGGATTGATGAGCTTCCGCAGCTGTTTAATGTCCTAAAGGGAGATATGAGTCTGGTGGGACCAAGGCCGGAACGCGTAGAGCATGTTAAAAAATATACCGAAAAGATACCGGAATTTTGTTTTCGTACAAAGGTAAAAGGCGGATTGACAGGTTATGCGCAGGTGTATGGCAAATACAATACCACGGCTTATGATAAATTAAAGCTGGATCTGATGTATATTGAAAATTATTCGCTGTCATTGGATTTTAGGATCGTAATTATGACGATTAAAGTGCTTTTTATGAAATCCAGTACGGAAGGATTTACGCAGGAGGATCTACCGACCGGGACAGTGCAGGAGATGGCAGCATCTGTTGATGAGGAGTTTTTATTGAACTCAGATAAGAAAGAAGGCAAAGTTGGATCATGACAGATGTATTTTTGGTGGCAAGTAAAGGAATTCCGGCAAAGTACGGCGGATTTGAAACATTTGTGGAACGTCTTGTGAGGGGACGGACGACTGACCAGATCAGGTATCATGTTTCCTGCATGGCGCAGAAAGAGGACCGGAAGAAGCCGGAGCATTTTGAATATCAGGGTGCGGACTGTTTCCGGGTAAATGTTCCGCTTCCGGGAGCACCGGGCAGGATCTGGCATGTATCACTTGTTCTTTCCAAAATCGCGGAATGGAAAAAAGAGCACCCGGACAGTGATATGGTAGTCTATATTCTGGGTTGCCGGATCGGTCCCTTGATGAAATATCATGCTGGGATTCTTAGAAAGCTGGGTTGCCGGATCTATGTAAATCCTGACGGACTGGAGTGGAAACGCGCCAAATGGAATATGGCGGCGAAGAGATTTCTGCATTACTGCGAGGGATGCCTTGTAAAAAATGCGGATCTTGTTATCTGCGATGCGAAAGCGATAGAACGTTATATTAAAAAAACTTATGGCAGCAGGGTGAAACGGACGGTCTATCTGGCTTATGGGGCGGATATCAACGAGGATGCGGATGTGCAACAGGGATATGGAGAAGACCTGGAGCAGAAGCAGGGACAGGCTGGGGATTCTTGGATACAGTGGTGTAAGGAAAAGGGCATCGGGTCAAAAGGCTATTATCTGATCGTAGGAAGATTTGTGCCGGATAATAATTATGAGACGGTCATTAAGGAATTTATGAAATCAGATTCGGAGAGGGATCTGGTGATTATTTCCAATATTGAAAAGAATAAGTTTTATGAGCAGTTAAAGCAAAATACCGGATTTGAGCAGGATCCGCGGGTCAAATTTGTAGGAACGGTATATGACGAACAGCTGCTTTCCATCATAAGGAAAAATGCATTTGCCTATTTTCATGGACATGAGGTGGGTGGAACCAATCCTTCCCTGCTGGAAGCGTTGGCGGTGACGGATCTGAATCTGGTGTTGGATGTGGAGTTTGGGAAAGAAGTGGCGGGAGATGCCGCCTTGTATTGGTCTAAAAAAGACGGTGATCTGCAGCGGCTGATTGGACAGGCGGAAAAGCTGCCGCAGGAGAAAATCCTTTCGCTGGGGAAAAAAGCAAAGGAGAGGATCCGTCGATACTATAGCTGGGAAAAACTGGTGCAGGATTATGAAAGACTCTTCACAGAAGATCGTATTGATCTCTAATAGTTTTGGAAGTTTATATAATTTCAGATATGAACTGATCTGCGCACTTTTGAAAGAGTATCAGGTCACACTGTTTACACCGATGGAAGAGGCAGATTATGAAAAGTATGATGAGTTGAAGGAAAAGGGCTGTCAGCTGATAGAAACGCCTTTTCAGCGCAGAGGCAAAAATCCGTTGTCGGAGATCGCTTTGTACCGCCGGTATCTGCGTTTATTAAAAGAAGCCGGTCCCGCGCTGGTTCTGACTTATACGATCAAACCCAATGTCTATGCGGGTATGGCATGCCGGAAGCTTAAGATCCCCTATATGAGTAATGTTACGGGATTGGGGACAGCTTTTCAAAAAAACGGCCCGTTGCAGTGGATGGCAGTCTGGCTGTATCGTAAAGGTCTGAAAAAAGCAGTCCGTGTATTTCTACAGAATCAGAGCAGTCTGGATGTTCTCGCAGCAAAAAATGTTTTGCATGGAAATGAAGTGCTGATGGCAGGCTCCGGCATCAATTTAGAGAAATTTGTCTGTTTTCCTTATGAGGAGCAGTATGCAAAAAGCTTTTATTATATTGCCAGGATTATGAAGGAAAAGGGTGCGGAAGAATTTTTGGAAGTTGTATCTAGAATGAAAAAAAGGTATCCGGATGTGCAGTTCCATGTGATTGGATTCTGCGAGGATGCTTACGAGGAGAGAATCCGGCAGATGGAAGCGGATGGATTGTTGACTTATCATGGATGGCAGGATCATATGCAGCCCTTTTTTCAAAAAGCAGGATGTGTGATACAGCCCTCCCATCACGAAGGGATGTCCAACGTATGTCTGGAGGCGGCAGCATCCGGAAGACCACTCATTGTTTCGGATATTCCCGGATGCCGCGAGGCAGTGGAGGACGGGAAAAACGGTTATCTGTTTCCGGTGACGGATACGGAAGTCCTATATCAGAAAGTGGAACAGTTTTACCTTTTGCCTGTGGAAGAAAAAGAGGCTATGGGGAAATACGGAAGGGAAAAGATGTGCAGGGAATTTGACAGAAAGAAAGTTGTGGAGAGATATCTCACGGAGATTGCGGATGTATTGAATAGGCATTTGTGAAATGGTGATCATTTTGCAATTGATTAGATAAGTAGATGAAAGCGAGGAAAAATGATGGGTCTTTATGAAAAAATTGTGGCAAAAGAGGAAAAAATATCCTTGGTAGGTCTTGGATATGTAGGGATGCCGATTGCCGTGGCATTTGCCAGAAAGGTAAATGTCATCGGTTTTGACCTGAACGCAGAAAAGATAGCATTATATCAGTCCGGTATTGATCCGACGAGGGAAGTTGGAGACGAGGTCATTAAAAATACAAAGGTGGAATTTACTTCCGATGAGCAGAAGCTAAGGGAGGCAAAATTCCATATTGTTGCTGTACCGACTCCGGTGAACAGCGACCATACACCGGATCTGTCTCCTGTAGAGGGGGCAAGCAGGATCCTGGGCAGAAATCTGACGAAAGGGTCTGTCGTTGTATTTGAATCCACGGTATATCCCGGCGTTACAGAGGATATTTGTCTGCCGATTCTGGAAAAAGAGTCGGGATTAAAATGCGGTGTGGATTTTAAGATCGGATATTCACCGGAACGTATCAATCCCGGTGACAAAGTACACCGCCTGGAGACCATTACCAAGATCGTATCCGGTATGGATGAGGAGACATTGGATACGGTTGCCAAAGTTTATGAGCTGGTGGTGGAAGCGGGTGTATACCGTGCGGAATCTATCAAGGTGGCAGAGGCGGCGAAGGTGATAGAGAACAGCCAGAGGGATATCAACATCGCGTTTATGAATGAGTTGTCCATCATCTTTAACCGTATGGGCATTGATACAAAGGCAGTTCTGGATGCTGCAGGAACCAAATGGAATTTTCTGAAATTTTATCCGGGACTGGTGGGAGGACATTGTATCGGAGTAGACCCATATTACCTGACTTATAAAGCGGAGGAACTGGGATATCATTCCCAGATCATTCTGTCCGGACGCAGGATCAATGATGATATGGGAAAATATGTGGCGGAAAGCCTTGTCAAAAATCTGATCAAGGCGGATATCAATGTCAATAAGGCGAAAGTGGGTATTCTGGGATTTACGTTTAAGGAGAACTGCCCCGATACCAGAAATACAAAGGTGATTGATATTTATAACGAACTGATGGAGTATGGGATTACGCCAATCGTGGTAGATCCGGAGGCGGATGCGGACGAGGCAAAGCGGTTGTATGGAATCACATTTCAGGGAATGGATGCGGTAAAAGATATGGATGCGGTGATCATTGCCGTCAGCCATACGCAGTTTATGTCGCTTTCAGAAGCGCAGATCGACGGCTTTTTTGCAGCGAATCATGCAAAGAAGGTTCTGCTGGATCTGAAGGGAATCCTGAACAGAAAAGCTTACGATGCTAAAGGGGACTATCTGTACTGGAGACTGTAATGAAACTCGAGTAAGCAGGATATCATAGTTTTGCAAATGTATATAAAAATTAGGAAAGAGGAATAGTGACGATGGGATATCAGGATCTAAAGTTCGAGAAAGACAGCGTTTTTCTGGTGACCGGCGGGGCAGGTTTTATCGGATCTAATCTGTGCGAGGCGATTCTGGATATGGGATATCAGGTACGCTGTCTGGACGACCTTTCTACCGGAAAGCAGGAAAATATTGATTTTCTGCAGGGCAGGGATGGATATACCTTTATCAAGGGAGACATTAAGGATCTGGATACTTGTATGAAGGCGTGCGAAGGTGTTGATTATGTAATGAATGAAGCAGCCTGGGGCAGCGTGCCGAGAAGTATAGAGATGCCTTTGTTTTATGAGGAAAATAATATCAGAGGGACCTTAAATATGATGGAAGCTGCAAGACAGCAGGGCGTAAAGAAGTTTGTCTATGCTTCCAGTTCTTCCGTATATGGGGATCATCCTGTGCTTCCTAAGGTAGAAGGGCAGGAGGGCAATCTGTTATCGCCTTATGCGCTGACGAAGCGGGCAGATGAAGAATATGGAAAACTCTACAAAAAGCTGTATGGACTGGATACCTACGGACTTCGCTATTTTAATGTGTTTGGACGCAGACAGGATCCCGATGGGGCGTATGCAGCGGTGATTCCCCGTTTTATCCGTCAGCTCCTTCATGGAGAAGTGCCTACCATCAATGGCGACGGTAAGCAGTCCAGAGATTTCACTTATATTGATAATGTTATCGAGGCTAATCTAAAGGCATGTCTTGCGCCGTCGGAAGCTGCCGGAGAGGCGTTTAATATTGCTTACGGTGGACGGGAGTTTTTGATCGATATTTATTATGATCTCTGTAAGGCGCTGGGGGTATCGGTAGAGCCTCATTTTGGACCGGATCGGCCGGGCGATATCAAGCATTCTAATGCAGATATCAGTAAGGCAAGAAAACTTCTGGGCTATGATCCGGAATATGATTTTGCGTCAGGGATAGCTCTGGCGATTGACTGGTATAAAAAGAATCTGGGAAATTAGATTGAAAAATCAAAGATTTTTCAATCGCAAATTTGTGCCTGCGGCCCAAAGTTTGCAGGTTATTGAAAAGGCATGGTTATTAGTGTGAAAAGTGTTTCTAATTGCTTTAGCAATTTTGCTCACTTCCAAAGGGAATTAAGGAACCAAAGGTTCCTGGCATAGAAACACTAAGTTTCACACCGAAAAACGCAAAAAACGCGTTTTTCATTCCTATCTGAGCCGCCGAAGGCGGCATGGGGGTTTAGTGTGGTGTTTGGAAAGGTCGAATAGCATATGAGAAAGATTACCATCCGGATTGACGATATTACGGAAGATATGGATTGGGAAAAATTTCATCGGTTTGAAGCTTTGCTGGAGAAGTACGGCATCTGTCCCCTGATCGGCGTCATTCCTGCCAATCAGGATCAATCCCTGATAGCAGGAGAGAAAAAGGAAGACTATGTGGACTGGCTCAAGGAGAAACAGAAACGGGGCTGGGTGATCGCCATGCATGGATTTGACCATATCTATACTACAAAAAAGGGCGGTATATTTCCGCTGAATCATTTTTCGGAATTTGCTGGATTAGATTTTGCAACCCAGGTGAAGAAGCTCCGGGAGGGAGTCCGGGCGATGCATGAGATGAATCTGAGGACGGAGATTTTTATGGCACCGGCACATTCCTTTGACCGTAATACAGTAAAAGCGTTAAAGATGTGTGGATTCCGATATATTACCGATGGATTTGGAAACGGTCCCTATGAACGGGGCGGAATGATCTATCTTCCCATTGCAATACAGAAAAGCAAGGAGTTTGGGAAGAAAGATGGGATTACGACCTTTGTGGTCCATACCGCAACAATGCGGGAGGAAGACTTCCGGTCCTATGAAAAGATGTTTGAGAAATATCAGGACCAGTTCGTCAGCTATGGAGAGATGCTTAAAAGGAGTGCGGTTCCCCGGAATCTATTTATGAGTATATGGGAATACAGCCTCGCCGTAATGAAGAATTTCCTCTGCGGAGTCCGTGCGGCGGGCAGATGACAGAGATATATTGATTAGGGATCAGGAAGGGATTGGAACATTGGAAAAGAAGATCGTCGTACTGCAGGTTTTGAGTTGTCTGGAATTGGGCGGGGCGGAGAGCCGTGTGATGGATCTTTGCCGGAGAATGAAGGATTCTGAGGTACAGTACGATTTTTTGCTGCATGATACGGGACCTGATTATTATGAAGAGGAAGCTGCGCAATTAGGATGCCGGATTTACCGGGTGCCGCGGTTTCGGTTTCTGAATTATTTTTCTTATTGCAAAGCAATGCGGAAATTTTTTATGGAACATCCTAAGATCGATATTGTTCAGGGGCATATGACCAGTACGGCGGCGATCTATCTGCCGATAGCAAAAAAATACGGTGTGAAGAAAACCATCGCTCATGTGCGGAGCGCAGGAGTCGATCCGGGGATGAAAGGAAAGCTGACAAAGTGGCTGCGGCGCAATCTGGATAAAAAGACGGATTATATGTGGGCATGTTCTACTGAAGCTGCCAGAGCAGTTTATGGAGAGAAACATGTGGATGCCGGCGATGTCAGGATCATTCCTAATGCCATTGATGTAGAAAAATATGTTCCTACAGAGGCTTTGAAGGAAGCAGGAAGAGAGATACGTAGGAAGTATCATATGGAGGGCAAGTTTGTCATCGGTCATGTAGGAAGGTTTCACTATGCGAAGAACCATGAGTTCCTGTTGAATGTGTTTGCAGAGATCTTAAAGGAACAAAAGGACGCGGTGCTTCTTCTGGTAGGGGAGGGCAGTCTGATGGAGGATGTCAGACAGCAGGCGGAAGGACTTGGTATTTCGGATCAGGTCATCTTTGCCGGCAGGCAGAGTGCGGTAGAGAACTACTATCAGGCGATGGATGTGCTGGTATTTCCCTCCAGGTATGAAGGTCTTCCGGGAACGATTGTGGAGGCGCAGGCGGCGGGGCTTCCCTGTGTTGTTTCCGATACGGTGACCAGAGATGTGGCGGTGACGGAACTGGTGGATTATGAGAACCTGAACCGTAGCCCGAAGGAGTGGGCGGTGATCACACTGGCACATTACGAGGAGATCAGAAACCGGAAACAGAAAAAATTTGACCGATGGGATCAGAGGTATGTCTGGCAGCCGCCGGAGGGCATTTTAAAGACCAATGGGTTTGATGTGAAGGAACAGGCTGTGCAGCTTAGGCAATTATATAGGGAGATGTTGTAGTCTTCGATGAGATAAATAAGTTGTGAAAGGAAAACGGTGATATCGATGAAACGTATGCTTCATATCGTGGGAGGTATGTATCCCGGCGGTCTGGAAAATTTCATCATGAATATCTATAGGAATCTGGATCGTGATAAGGTGCAGTTTGATGTGATCGTACACAGCATCCGTGAAGGCGACTATACGAAAGAGATAGAGGCGGCGGGAGGAAAGGTATATCTTGCGCCCAGAAAATCCAGACATCCGCTGGGGAATTTTCTTGCGATCAGGAAGATCGTGAAGGAGAATGGATATCAGGTGGTGATCCGTCATTCGGACAATGCATTTCCGGTGCTGGACCTGCTGGCTGCCTGGATGGGCGGTGCAAAGAAACGGATCTATCAGTCCCATTCCTCTAACAGTTCCCATGTGGGACTTCATAAGTTTTTTCGGATGTTTATGGGATGGATTCCCACGGATCGGTTTGCCTGTTCGGAAAATGCGGGGGTTTGGATGTATGGAAACCGAGCATGTCAGATCGTAAAGAATGCAATCGATGTGGAGCAATATCGTTTTTCCCATCAGCTCAGGGAGCAGGCAAGAAGAGAATGGCAGATGGAAGACTGTACTGTCTATAGTCATGTAGGAATCTATATGCCTGCCAAAAACCATAAGTTTTTAGTAGAATTTTTTGCCGAGATAGTCAAAAAACAGCCCAATGCCAGATTGCTGCTGATTGGGGAAGGCGGACTCAGGGAGGAGATTGAGCGGCAGGTAAAAGAGCTGCATCTGGAAAAACAGGTGATTTTGACGGGAATTCGTTCTGACGTACCGAAGTTGTTACAGATGACGGACGTATTTTTATTCCCCTCCATTTATGAAGGATTGCCGCTATCGGTGATTGAGGCCCAGGCGGCAGGACTGCCCTGCCTGATCTCGAATCGGATCACAAAGGAAGTGGTGGTAACAGAGCAGGTGGTCAGAATGTCGCCGGATGAACCAAAAGAACGCTGGGCGGAGCAGGCGGTTGCACTGTCAGAGAATCCTAGAGATAGTTATGCCGTGACTTCACAGGAACTGGTCAGAAAAGCGGGATATGATGTGAGGGATCTGGCAGAGTGGTATGCAAGGTTGTAATTGTGAAACTATAATTGTAATCATTTTTGGAACATAAATGATTCAACTAATAGAATTGAGTGAGATGCATTATGGAATTGAATATAAATTCTCCTGCCTATTTCAAAGAATACTACGGTGTGGATGATGAAGTATATAAGTTTTGCCAAAAAGCATATTTATTTTTCAAAGACAAAGAATATAGTGAGATTCTACATACAATCGGAATAGTACCTGTTATAGCGCCACAAGAAATATACGATCAAGGGAACTGGCAGGAACACATACGATTTTTTAACAATAAAAGTGATGTCAGTATAGTAATCAGAATGGATTTTGAAAGCTATTATAAAGCAGACAGTATGGAAAAATTGGAACAAACAAAAGAAATGATTTTAATTGCTGTGAAGCGGATAAAATCTAAAGGAAAATTTGATTATAATAAATTTAAGGAAGATTTTTTATCCATAGAGTTATGTAAGCCGGATGAGATCGTTTCGTAATTATTTATTTGATTTATAGCAACACGTGAGGAATAATAATCTATGGTCAGTAAAATCATGTTTCATATCAATAGCCTCGGCAAAGGCGGGGCAGAGCGGGTGGTTGCTAATCTTTCCGAGGAGTTTGCAGGGATGGGGAAAGAAGTGGTCATCGCTACGGAATGGGAAGCAAAGGACGAATATCCTCTGCCTGATCAGGTGCGGCGTCTTGATGCAGGGTTAAAGGAAGAGGAAGAAAGTCTGTCCGGAAGTAAACAGCGCAGTCTCCGCACCAGAAGACTTCATGATCTGATACTCAGGGAAAGCCCGGATGTGGTTTTATCTTTTTGCAGGAATGCCAATTACCGCGCTGTGCTGGCAGCAAAGGGAACAAAGGTGCCGGTGATCATCTCAGTCAGAAGCGATCCATATGTGGATTATGCATCGGCAAAGCAAAAGGTGTTAAGCCGTTGGCTGTATGGAAAGGCAGCGGGTGCCGTATTCCAGACGGACTATGCAAGGGATTTTTTCCCGAAAGCAGTACAAAAAAAATCCACCGTCATACTAAATCCATTGCATAAAAAGTTTCTTTCTCTGACAAAATCAAAACAGCGCAGAAAAGAGATCGTAACAGCCGGAAGGTTCCATGAAGCCAAAGATCATATCGTGTTGATCAATGCATTTGAGCGGATTATGGAGGAATATCCTGAGGTTTTGCTTAAGCTGTATGGTGACGCCAGTGAGGATAATACACATCATATGCTGAAGGAGTATATTAAGGCGCATCAGCTGCAGGACAGGGTACTGTTTATGGGAAACAGCAACCAGTTGGAACAGGATCTCATAGATGCTGCAGTATTTGTAATGTCTTCCAAGTACGAGGGGATGCCGAATGCGCTGATGGAAGCTATGGCTATGCAGATGCCGGTCATTTCCACCGATTGTCCCTGCGGAGGACCAAGGACGCTGATTGAAGATGGAAAGAACGGACTTTTGACTCCTGTGGGGGATGATGAGGAAATGGCAAAAGCCATCCGGAAGGTGTTGTCAGAACCGGAATTTGCTGAAGAGATGGCTGTACGTGCCGGGGAGATCGTAAAAAAAGCATCGCCGGACCGGATCGCCGGGGAATGGCTGGATTATATCGAGAGAGTAAAGGAAAAAGAGTCTTGTTAAAAAAGAAAAAAATCGTAATCATAGGACCGGTTTATCCATATAAAGGGGGGATCTCCCATTATACCGGAATGCTGAGCCGGACACTTGCAAAAAAATATGATGTGGAAACAGTGTCATATAAACTACAGTATCCGAAGTTTATGTTTAAAAAAGAACAAAGGGACTATGGCAATAAGACCTTTGAGATCCCGGATACAAAATACTGGATCAATACAGCCAATCCGTTGAACTGGTTAAGTTCGGCAGGGAAGATTAAAAAGCTGGACCCGGATCTGATCATCGTACAGTGGTGGCATCCGTATTTTGCGCCGTGTTATCAGATCATGCTTGCCGGTTTAAAAAAATACCCGATTCTTTTTGTTTGTCATAATGTGCTGCCCCATGAGCGGTTTCCCATGGACAGGTTCCTGACAAAAACAACATTGAAGAAGGGGAATTACTGCGTGCTTCATTCTAAGGAGGATGAAGGCAATCTGAAACTCCTTCTGCCTAAAATGGAATACCGGCGGACAGTACTGCCGACCTATAATGCATTTAAGCTGAACAACATCAGCAGAGAGGATGCGAGAGCCCAGCTTGGACTGCCTGAGCAGGAGAAGATGCTGCTGTTCTTTGGATTGGTGCGTAAATATAAGGGATTGAAATACCTGATTCAGGCAGCACCTGCATTGATCCGTGAGGATCCTTCCATAAAGATCTACATTATAGGGGATTTTGGCGGTTCCAAAGAGATGTATATGGAAATGATCGAAGAGACAGGCGTTAAGGACAGCTTTGTGATCCGGGACGGATATATCCCGGATGCCGAAGTGGAGCCTTACTTTGCGGCAGCCGACCTGAATGTCTGTCCTTATGAATCGGCGACCCAGAGCGCCATCGTTCAGATCGCTTTTGGGTTTGGGCTTCCCGTGATTGCCACCAGAGTAGGCGGACTGCCGGAGGCGGTGACGGATGGAAAGACCGGATATGTAGTAGATCCTTGTGATCCGGATGCGTTAGCAAAAGCGATTCTGAAATATTTTCAGGAGAACAGAGCGGAAGCATTCAGAGAAAATGTCCTTCAGGAGCAGGAACGTTTCTCGTGGGACAGAACGGTTGAGATCATAGAAGAACTTGCCGCCATAAAAGATGCTGTGGAAACTTAGAAAGGAATTTGGGCAGAAGAAGCATGCCGGAAGAAAGTTATATTACCGTAATTCCAATTTATAAAAAACAGCTGTCAGCAGATGAAGAAGCCTGCGTCGGCAAATATGCTGCGGTTCTAAAGGGCACCCCCATCGTATTTATTGCGCCAGAACAGCTGGACTGTGAATGGTATCTGGAACACTTTCCCCAGATCGGCTATGAACGCTTTGCGGACCGTTTTTTTACGGGGACCAAATCCTATAACAGGCTGATGCTTTCAGAAGCGTTTTATCAACGCTTTTTAAAATATGAATATCTGCTGATTGCACAGACAGATGCTGTAATCCTACAGGACCGGAACCGGATTCCGGAATTTATCAGGATGGGATATGATTATTATGGTGCGCCATGGATTCCGGAACGCCGGATCTGGGAGTGGACATTCCCGAGAAAGAAGGGCTTCCCCGGATTTCGAGTCCAGTGCTGCAAAAAGAAGGGATGCGGTATCCAGATGGGCAATGGGGGATTTTCTCTGCGCAATATCCGCAAGTGTATTGCATTGATTCATGAATTCCGGCATCGTAAAATATACTGGTTTTTTAAGAGGAATGAAGATATCTTTTTTGGCGTCTTTGGACGGGAGAACCGATGCGGTTTCCGGCTGGCAAGCGTAGAATGCGGTCTTGCGTTTGCAAGGGAATATCATCTGAGGGACTGTTTTGAAAAGGGAGATATCCCCTTCGCGGTCCATGGCTGGCGGAAAGATTTTAAGGATTATAAAGAAATGCAGGACTGTCTGCGTAAGGGAACAGGTTGAAAATTGCGGCTGGAAAGTGAGGAGAAAAGAGATGGAGAAAAACCCATTGATCAGTGTGGTAATACCGGTACACAATGCAGAGGACACCTTGGATGTGTGCATTCAAAGCGTTGAAATGCAGGAGTTTAAGGAATATGAGATCATTTTGGTAGATGATGGCTCTACGGATCAGTCCGGGATCATATGCGATACACGGGCGGAAGAAAATGAAAATATCAGAGCGTTCCATACGGAAAACAGGGGTGCTGCAGCAGCAAGGAATTATGGCGTCCGCCAGGCTAGGGGAGAGGCCATCGCGTTTATTGACAGTGATGATACCGTGTCAGAGATTTATCTTTCTTATTTGTGGGAATTGATGCAGGAATACGAGTCGGAGATTGCAGTATGCTCTTATGATAAGGTGTATGACGGCAACAAAGTGATCGAAGTGGATGTAGGAGAGGACGAGGTGCGCTTCTGTATCTCAGGAGAAGATGCTGTAGAATGTCTGCTCTATCAGAAATATTTCCTGAGTGTCCCCTGGGGAATGATCAGCAAAAAGCAACTTTGGGATAAGGTACAGTTCCCGGAAGATACCAAGGCGGAAGATATGGGAACGATCTATAAGCTCTTCGCCGCAGCGGATAAGGTTGCATATGGGAGTGAGTCGGAGTATCAGTATTACCAGCGTAAGAGCAATACGATGTTTTCTACCTGTGATGAGAGGAATCAGGATTACTATAAACATTGCCGGGAGATGATCACATATGTAAAGGAACACCTGCCTTCCTGTAGAAAGGCAGCAGTCAGCCGTTTCTTTTCTGCATGTTTTCAGATCTTATCAGAGACGCCGATGGATAAAGAACATGAAAAGATAGTCCGGCAGATCTACCGGGATATCAGGAAGATGCAGAATACGGTACTTTGGGACTCCAGGGCAAAACTGAGAAACCGCATGGCGGCAGTGCTGTCTCTTATCAGTATCCGTATGATGCATATGATGCTGCGGACATACTATATCTTAAACCGTAGGATAAAATTATAGAAGGTATATAGAGAGGGAAATGCATGAATAAAGTATGCATGGTGGAATATCAGGGCAGATGCGATGCAGAGGGTAAGGCAGTAGGTCATGCACCGAAGGTTCTGCAGGAATATCTGCAGTTGATTCGTAATGACTGTGAAGTATCCGTCTTTGCGCCCAAAGTGATCTTAAAGGAATTGCCTCGGGAAGATCAGAAAGATGCGGGATCTTTACAGGCTAAAGTTCTGCCCTGTCATATCGTCATGAAAGGGAAAACCCCTTTTGTAGAAAAGATTACAAATAAGCTCCATATGTTTACCAACATCCGTAATGCCATAAAACATACGGATGCAGATATTCTCTGGTTTTTTAATGTGGAATATTATCTGATGCTGTATTTATTTTTGCATAAAAAACCAAAGCAGAAGATTGTGTGTACCTTATTTTTGGACGGCTATCATGCAGATGTGCAGGCAGGGTGTAAAGCCAGGCTTGTGGCAGGCATTAAGCAATGGGTTTTTGAGCAGGCGCAGAAAAAGATCAGTCTGATTATTTCCACGGGAAAACAATTTACTTTTTCAAACTGCCGATGGGAGTATATTCCTGATTATTATGATAAAAAAGGGTTATATGAACCCTATCGCCGCCAGATATCTTCAGACGCGGAAAAAGAAGAACGGGCGGTCTGTCTGGGAACCATGGGAAATGGAAAGCAGTTGGAAGAAATGGTAAAGGCGTTTGTCAGGATCGGCTATCCGCTTACAGTGGCCGGACGCTTCTATGATCAGGAACGGGTAAAAACATTGCAGACACTTGCAGGACAGGGCAATGGAAAGATAGAGATTCTGGATCGGTATCTTTCGCAGGAAGAGTATCTTTCCCTGCTTGCCAAGGCAAAATATACCGTGTTGCCTTATTCTCCGCTGAATTATGCCTCACAGACTTCCGGCGTGATGCAGGAAGCGGTGTTCGTAGATACGGTTCCCGTAACCTACCGGGCGATTCTGGAAGGAAACGATATCTTAGGTGTGGGATTTAATAGTTGGGAAGAACTGTCGCCTGATCTGTTCATGCAGGATCTTACAAAGTACCGGACAGAGTATCAGAGGCTTAGAGAGACGGTGTTTAGTGAAGCATCAGTTCAAAATAAATATATTGCGATCTTTTCTTGATTTTTATAGATTTACTGTTCCGAAGAGATAGGACGGTTGATATAGTCTTTCGTTGCAAAGTCTGACGAATGGATGACGGCGGGATTGCCGATGACGATGGAATGCGATGGAACATCCATATTCACATAGGCTCCGGGGGCAATCAGAACGTCATCGCCGATCGTGATCTTGCCCACAATGACAGCGTTGGTGCCGATCCAGACATGGCTGCCTATGGTGGGAACGCCTTTTTTGCTGCCACGGTTGCATTGTCCGATGGTAATGCCTGTAGAGAGATTTACGTTAGCTCCAAGGGTAACGTCCGGATGGAGGATGACTCTTCCAAGATGACCCAGATAGAGACCGGGACCGGCATTGACCTCGGCAGGAATATTGATCTGCGTTTTTTTTGTAAGCTGCATCAGTTTCACGCCGTAAGACAATGAGAGAATCCGGTCTGACAGTTTTTTTTCAGAAAGATACTGCTGACGGTACCAGGATGCCTTACGCCAGAGGATCAGATACTTTATCTCCAGAGGGAGAAAAAGGCGGTCCTTCATCGTTAATTTATGGTCATAGATCCGGGACAAATCTTGCCGGATCAGTTTTTTTAATTCGCGGTTCATACGAAGTTCCCTCGGTTATCATATTTTTCTTTGCGGCTATTATAACATAATAACAAATATCTGAAAATAAGATTCCCCCTTTTTTGAAAATCATATACAAAATTAAGTAGTGCCAACGGCCCTGTTGTAAAGTATTTTTGTGCAGGGAAATGGGGAAAATATCTATTTTGTACAATAGGTGTTGACTGGCACTGCGTAAATAATTATAATTTATCATAAACATGAATGTATTCTAATGAAATTATTTACAAATAGTAAATTTTTAAAACCGCAGTAAAAAGTCATTCTGTTTAAAGTACCCCGATAAAAAAGAAAGGAATATCCATATGAAGAAATGTAAAAGTGCAATCAGGAGCAGGGTGGCAAGAGTCATGTCTCTGGTCATGGCGGTAGTGATGGTATCGGGCAGTATGCCCACCATACCGGCAAGGGCGGAAGACGGGGCATACCCCTATATGATCTTTGCCGCATCGGATGAGGAAGGCGCGGTTACGTTTCAGGGTGGTAACGTAGGCTTTAACGGCAGCGTGGCTACCAACGGGACCATTGCCGTCACCGGGGGTAACTGCAACATCAACGGTACAAAGACAGAACGTGCCGTGGAAAGCGGTGAGCCGCTTCTGATGCCGGATCTTCAGGAACGGATCGTGGATACATACTTTTCAGCGGAGACAGAGGAGCATTCGGAAGATTATGCGTTAGAAGAAATCAATATCAATGTAAACACGCCCATCGAAGGAGACGGGTCGGTAT
>CAMWHY010000044.1 GCA_947174185.1 uncultured Lachnospiraceae bacterium
CCCAAAAATCTCTATGTATTTCACTATGCCGGGATGGAACGGATATATTTCTCCCGGCAGCATCCCCGCCATGCTTTCCGGCAAAGCTGTCAATTTAAGATATTGACCAGGAAGCAGGAACGAAAGAAGGATCAGAAAAGCAAAAATCATGCCATACAGAATCAGTCCGGTATAAATACCTTTGGGAATCCGTATATTACAACAAAGCATGGAAAGCAAAGACAGTAAAACAGTAAAAAATACCGCTCCGATGCTTTCTATCTGATACGCCGGGAACAGGGTTTCCATGGATACGGCAGACAAGCCAAAGAAGCCGCCCAGCAAAAGCAGGGCAACCGACACGCCCAGAAAATTCAATACCTTCTGAATATCTGACGTCTTACCGATATTGATCACTGCCATCGTACCGATCAGCAATATGCTTTCTATTATCAATACAACTGTCAAAAAGATATACACGTCTATCTCCCGCACCTGTTTTAACAATTACATTTTATATGAAAAAAAAGCATGTGTCAAAACATGCATTTTTAGAATAACAGGGGCGGAAGGAGTCGAACCCTCTTCAGCGGTTTTGGAGACCGGCGTTAAACCGTTTAACTACGCCCCTAAATATACTTACCGTCAACGAATGATATAATATCACGTTTTCATGTTTCTGGCAAGTATATTTCTAAGATTATTTTTTAATATTATTACTGTAACAATATTGCATAAAGATTACTATTGAAAATGTGTGAACCATATTAATTGCTGCCATTATTGGTAATCTCATTGGTAAGATTGGAAATATCCGTTGCGGCATAGTCCGCTTTCTTCCCTGTAACATCACTATGAACAATCCATATAACAAATCCTGAACCACCTGAAGTTGCCTGTATCATTAAGGCCCCACTAGCACTGGCAGGCTGAGATTTCATATGCTCCCGTTGATCTGGACTTGAGAACACATTCCATCCCAAAATTTCCTTTACTGTATCGCAGAAAACTGAGTTGGGTCCTCCTACTTGAGTAACCCAATGGCTATCCCCATCCATCAAAAAATCAATCTGGCCTTTAGAATGATCAGTAGGATCATTCACCATAAGTACTTCAGGATCCATCATTGCCATGGTAATTGCTGTATGAACGGAATCGCATAACTGAACATCCGCAGATACGTTTGCTTTCTCAATATATTTGATCAGCTGCGGTGCCATCACACCTACTAAAATCGCCATGATCGCGATTACAATAATTAATTCTACTAACGAAAAACCGCGATGATTTCCAAAAAAGTTACGATCATTTTCTTTTACCATAATTTTTCCCCCTTGATTTTTTATGTAATATAATTAGTTTTAGTATAATTTATGGATTAAATAAAAGACATTGAAATATATACACATTAAACCATTTAATGTAGTTTTTTTGTCCACTCAATTGTTTTTTCTGAATCCTGTTTTTCTTTTCTGTCCCATTTTTCTTATTCATTAATTTTTATCTGTTCTATTTTTATCTTTTTATTTGTATTTTCATAGTATCTATGTTACGATAAATAAATCAAGGTAATATAATAATTTTCTTATGGAGGAGATCAATATGACATTAGACCAGCTTCTCGATTACGCAGCGTCCAACCAGTGTTCAGATATCCACATCACTGTGGGAACCCATCTTGCAGTACGTCGGTTCGGAACCCTGCAGATCATCGAACCGGAACCCACTATGGATGAAGCCAGAGGAATGATTTATGAACTGATGACACCAGAACAGCAGCAGATTGCAGAAAGCGGAAAGGATCTGGACTTTGCGCGTTATTTTCAAGGCGGAAAGCTCCGCATCCGTATCAATATCTATCATCAGCGAAACAATCTCGCTGCCAGCCTTCGTCTTTTAAACGAGTATATTCCCAGTTTCAGTGAATTACAGCTCCCGGATGTAGTCGAAAGCTTTTGTAAGCTTCCCCGTGGTCTTGTCCTGATCACCGGACCGACAGGAAGCGGCAAGACAACAACGCTTGCCTCCATGATCGACTATATTAACAAAAGCCGTCCCTGCCATATTATGACAATAGAAGATCCGATCGAGTATATTCATAATCATAAACTGGCAATGATCCATCAGCGCGAGCTTGGCAAAGACGTATCCGATTATGCAACCGCACTCCGTTCTTCCCTCCGTGAAGATCCGGATATCATTCTGGTTGGTGAAATGAGGGATTTTGAGACGATCTCCGCCGCCATCACTGCCGCTGAGACAGGACATCTGGTATTTTCCACACTACATACCACCAGCGCAGCGCAGACCATCGACCGTATCATCGACGGCTGTCCGATGGAAGGCCGCGAGCAGCTGCGTATTCAGCTTGCCACCATCCTTTACGGCGTTGTTTCCCAACAGCTTCTTCCTTTACAGGATGGCAACGGACGTGTCGTAGCTACCGAAACCATGGTTATGAATCCCGCAATCGGCAATCTGATCCGTGAAAACAAGACCAATCAGATTCCGAGTACGATCCAGTCCAATGCGGCGATGGGCATGCATACCTTAAATACCGACTTAAAGAGGCTGCTCAGTGCCGGTCAGATTGACCGCCAGACAGCATTTAACTGCACAAACGACCGTGACAGCTTACAAAGACTGCTGGGTCTGTAACAGGTCACAAAAACAGGCGTAAAACATAGCGAAACGTAACTACCCGCCGTCTATCTACTTAATGATCAGAACTATATTTCATAAAATGTTCTGTCATTCAAGCGGATAAACGGCGGGTAATTTTATTGTAATTTTATTTCAACCGGCATCTATATTTCAGACGACAGTTCCTCCCACTCTTCCAAATAGGTTAATGACAACTCCTCCAGTCTGTCGATCTCCTGCTGCAGTTCGTTTAATTTAACATAATCGCTGGAATTTTCCGGCAGGGACATTTCTTCCTTCAGCTGCGCTGTTTTCACATCGCACTCTTCCATCAGTTCCTCCAGCCTGGCAATACGCCTCTCCCGTTTGGCTTTTTCCTTGCCGGGATTCGCCGCGCTTTTCTTTGTTGGATTCTGATCTTTTTTTCCTGTATTCTCTTCTACCGGCTCTCCGTCCGTCGCCCCATCCACAGGTTTTCCGCTGGCATGAATATTTAAGACATCTTCCGTAGAACTATTATTTTTCTCCAGTCCATATTTTTCAATATAGTCCTCATAACCATAAGGGAAATACTCCACGCCGTCCGGTCGGAAGATCAGCAGGCTGTCCGCAATCTGTTTGATAAAATATCTGTCGTGAGATACAAACAGGATCGTTCCTGTATAATCCCGCAGCATATCCTCCAATGCTTCCTTGCCCACGATATCCATATGATTGGTCGGTTCATCCAAAACCAATGTATTGGGACAGGTCTGAAATATGCCGGCCAGTGCCAGACGTACCTTCTCACCTCCGGAAAGCATGGATACCTTTTTAAAAACCTCATCACCGGTAAAAAGAAAACCACCCAGAATATTTCTCACTTCCGTCTGGGTCAGTGTCGGAAACCGATCCCAAAGTTCATCCAATACTGTCTTCTCACTGGAATACTGAGCCATCTGCTGATCAAAATAGCCGATCTCCACATGATAGCCCCACTGATATTTGCCAGAATGCTTTGGAATATGACCGGTCAATGTCTTCAACAGGGTGGATTTCCCCAGCCCGTTTCCGCCGATGATTCCAAGCTTCTGTCCTTTTTTCATAGAAAAAGCCGCTTTCGTAAGCTCCCTGTCGTAACCGATCCCCAATCGTTCTACAGAAAGGACGTCGTTACCGCTCTCAATCTTCGGCTGGATTCTGGTATGAAACGCTCTGTTATCAAATACCTCCGGTTTATCAATCAGATCCATATGTTCAATCTGCTTTAACTTGGAACGTGTCATAGACACCTTGGACGGTTTGTTCTTAAAACGTTCCACGATCTGATTTAACCTTTCGATCTCTTTCTGCTGGGCCAGATACTCTTTTTCCTGTTTTGCATGATCCGCTTTTTTACGCTTCGTAAACTCTGTATAATTACCCGGATAACGCTTCATTTTCTGATGCTCGATCTCATAGACGACGTCTGCGGTATGGTCAAGAAACATACGGTCATGGGAAACAATGACGACTGCTCTCGGATACTCCTTCAGGTAGCCCTCCAGCCATGCTATGGTAGACATATCCAGATGATTTGTCGGCTCATCCAAGAGCAGGATATCCGGCTTAGACAGCAGCAGCTTGATAAAAGCAATCTTTGTCCTCTGTCCGCCGGAAAATTCAGACAACCGTTTCACCTCATCCTGCTTCGTAAAGCCAAAGCGGTCCAGTATCATCTGATAATCCTTCTCATAGCGATAGCCGCCCAGATACGTAAAACGCTGTTCCAGAGCGGCATATTCCTCTACCAGTTTTTCTGCAGGATTCTCTTCTATCTTCCGTAAAAGTTCCTGCATCCTATTTTCCATAACAAGGATCGGTTCAAACACTTTTCTGATCTCTGCCGACAGACATATCTCATCATCCTCGAAAGTCATCTGCTGCAGCCAGCCGATCTGGGGTTTCCCAGCCATTGCAATAAAGGAATCCTTATCGCTATCCCGCTTGCTAAGAGATACCTCCCCCATGATCAGCTTAAGGAGCGTCGTCTTGCCGCATCCGTTTCTTCCTACAACAGCGATCTTTTCTGTATTGCGGATCTCAAAATTAATCTCCTTGAGTACGATCTTATCTGCATAAGCTACCGTTCCCTGATTGATCTGATATAACATTTACAACATCCCTTTACATTGACCTGAAGATCTCAGCATCAATACTTTCATTGTCATCCTGATACTTAAATGCCATTGCCGGCGGTGTGATGGTCAGCCCCAGCATAAGCGCTGCCGCACGTACCTTTTCATTAACTGCCATCAGAATCGAACCCATGTAGTGGGCTTTAATCAACTCATCCAGCTTTTCAACAGCAGGCTCTGCCATTACAGCAGTCAAAGTCTCCACCTCAAACTGGATGTTCTTTGACTCGTCTGCCGCTTCAAATTTGACCATAGCTAACGCTGCTGTCGGCACGGATGGATTTAATTTAACCGCTGTCGAAGTCTTCATTTGGAGTTTCATGGCCTCTCCCGGTTTTATTGTCATGGTATTGTCATACTTGATCGACTTGATTTCCACCGGATGAATACTTACTTTCACTTCTTTCATAATTTTCTACCTCTCTTTCCTTTTTTTATGCGTCATAGAACATGACGCTGATGCCCCGCAGTAATTGCTAAAACACTTAATTTCAAATTTAGTGCTTCTTTGCGAAATGCCACATGGCATGAGCATTAGAAGCACTTTTCACACTAATAGCCCATAAATATCTGGGCAAGCGGCGAATCCTCATCAATGATCAGAATATCTTCGTCCGTCATAGTAATCTTTGCCGCATCAAGCGCACGGATAAACGCGTAAAATGCCTGTTTCTCCGGCGTATTATATGCTTCTGCCAGAATACGCATATATTCCGCTTCTCCTTCTGCCGCGATAACCGCCGCATCGGCATTTGCATCTGAAATTCCTATTCGAACCGTTCTGTCCGTATTATTAATGATGATCTGCGCCTGTGATTCCCCCTGCGCGGTATATTCAGCGGCAATCGTTTCACGTTCCGAGATCATCCGTTCATAAACAGCTGCCTTATTATCATCCGGCAGATCCAGACGTTTGGTCTCTACTGCGATCACTTCAATGCCGTACTGGCTCAGATTATCTCCGATGGCAGCCATGATCATCTCCGCCAGTTTACCATCCCTGCCACTGATCACATCCTCCTGCGTAGTGGAAGAAATCACATTTTTCGTAGCATTATAAACGGTCGTATTGATCCTGTACTCCGCGTTGGCAATGGACGAGTTTAATGTCTGCGCAAACTTCAGCGCATCCGTAATCTGCCAAAGCACAAATTCGTCTACGATCATTGTCTTTTTATCCGATGTGATTACATCCGACTCAGGAATATCATATAATATGATTTCTCTTGGAAGCACTGTCACCGTATCAATAAAGGGCACTTTGAAATAAAGACCTGCCTCCTGCACGATGCGGTTGATTCTTCCAAAGCGAAGGATCAGATGATATTCATTCTGCTTTGCAATACGCATGCTGTTCATGCCCACGATCACTATCCCTAAGGCCGCAATCATGAAAGCTATTTTTATTTTGAATTTATTCTTCATCTGTATGATCTCCATCGGTATTGTTATTGCCTGCAGCGGCATTATTGCTGTAAACAGTCGTACGGGAAAAGTTCTCCAGTGGATAGATCGTCTGCACCTGTCCATCGGCGCTGTTGATCACAATCTTCATATCCGGCAGGATCTCCTCCATCGCCTCGTAAAACATCCTAAGCCTTGTTACCTCAGGGTTTCGTTCATATTCTTCATACATGGCATTGAACATGGCAACTTCTTCATTGCCCTCATTGATACGTTCTGCCTTCGCGGCCTCCGCCTCCTGCAGGATCCTGTCGATCTCAGCCTCTGCTAAGGGAATCTGTTCATTCTCGTATTTAACAGCATTATTAATGGATGTTTCCATCCCCTGCTTCGCCGTCTCCACCATCTTAAAAGCGATCATAACATCATTGGTGGGCGGTTCTGCATCCTGTATGGTGATATTGACCAGCTGTATGCCGATATCCATCGCCTCCAGCTCTTCAATGATCCGCTCCTTGATCGTTGCCTGAATTTCCGTCTTTCCGGTTGTCAGCACCGCATCCACTCCATAAGAACCTATCGTATCCCTGATCCAGCTCTGACTAATATTTTTTAGAACTTCCGTAGGATTCATGGAAGCATATAGATACTTTACCGGATCTACTGTACGATATTCGATGTAAAAATCGACATTAACAAAATTATAGTCGCTGGTGATCATCAGGGATTCCTCATCCACCGCAACCGTTCCGGACTCAGTGGAACGATATCCCATCTGCAGTCCGTTGATCGTCGTGCCTACTTTCGTTACTTCCTGTACAAATGGTATCTTAAAATGAAGCCCCGTCTCCATCACCGCCTCCGGAACACCAAAGGTGGTAACAACTGCCGCCTCCTGCTCAGCAATCGTATAAAAACTATTTCCTCCCACAATCAGGATCATGATAACCGATAATACAATCGTCGTTATCATCCGGGTCTTTTCCTTCATCCTAAGATCATTGCCTCTTCCCATCTGTTCATCCTTTTTCATGGATTCGCCCAAAATCAGACGTATGCCAATCAATAAAACGAGGCAGCTTATAAATATCGTAAACATATCTTTCTCCTAAACTTATGTATCTTGTCCGTCAGACAGCATGCCAGTTATCCATTGCTCCGATGCATCGAAAATTTCAGATCACCCTGTGCCGCAATGCTTCCTTCTATCGTCCTTGCATCGACCTTCGCCAGTTCCTTACTGCAGTCCGCCTTACTCTGCGCCAGGGGTTTCACGCTTCCCGGTCCATTGACACAGCCCCCGGTACAGATCATACCCTCAATAAAATTCTCCGGCAGTCTGTCCGCCTTCAGCAACAGCAGCGCTTTTTTACACTCTGCAGCGCCATTACAGGTCAGCACTTTATAATCGTCATGATCTCCCAGCTCCGACATTGCCTCTAAAACAGCCTTTGTCACACCGCCGGATTTTGAGAAATTCTTACCGTAGATACTTCCCTGCTGTTCCTCGACCTCTCTGGGCTTTAGCTCAATCTCCTTCGCCTGAAACATCGCCTGAAGTTCCTCAAAAGTAAGCACAAGGTCCGCATTTTCTCCATGAATATGCTGGTACTGCCCGGCTTCACTCTTTTTGGCGATACACGGTCCGATAAAAATACAGATTGCTTCCGGGTCCATAGCACGGATCAGGCGTGATGTGGCAGACATAGGAGATACCGTAGTGGAAATGTTCTTTGCCAGTTCCGGGAAATGCCTGTTGATCATATGTACAAATGCAGGACAGCAGGAAGTCGTCATCTTTTTCCCTGAGGTATATGCCTCGTTCCACTCCTGCGCCTCTGACATCGCCACATAGTCAGCGCCCAAGGAAACCTCGACCATATCCTTAAATCCCAATTCTTTTAATCCATCCCGCAGCGACTCCATCGTAATACCTGATCCAAACTGACCTTCGCCCGCCGGCGCAACCATCGCATAAACCGATTTATCAGAAAGAAGATAATCGATGACCTCCGTCATTCTGGAGCTATCGGAAACTGCGCCAAACGGGCAGCCCATGATGCATGCGCCGCAACGGATGCATTTTTCATCATCGATCCGTACATGCATATTCTCATCCATGCCGATCGCATCCACCGGACATGCCTTCTTACAGGGACGGAGCAGGTCCGCTATGGCATTGTATGGGCATGCATCGTGACATCTTCCGCACTCCCGGCATTTCTGTGGATCTATGTACGCCTTATCCTTAAACATGCTGATGGCTCCGAAATTACAGGAAGACTGGCACTTCTTGACCATACATTTCTGGCAGTTATCCGTCACTACATATCTGGTGATGGGACATCCCTCGCATGCTGCCGGAAGGATCTGCACCGTATTGTGGCAGGGCTCACCGGTAATCGGATCCCTATTCTTCGCAAGACTGATACGCTCTCTTACTACCTCACGTTCCTTATAGATGCAGCAGCGGAAACTTGGATTGGGTCCGGGAATGATCTCATAAGGAATCCGATCCTCGGCCTTATCCAACTCTCCTTCAAAAGCTGCTTTGGCAACCTTATATAATACCTCATGTTTTACATCCACCAATGTAGCATTCTCATGCAGCATAATATTCACCATGCCTTTCCATTTGTATGTTAAACTCCGCGGTGCGGAAATCTAAGCTGCTCCGCGCACTGCTCATTACGTTTTTGTACATTATATCAAATTTTGTGCTGATTCACAACATATTCCTTATTTTGCCTTACATTTGCGCAGTCCTGCGCGCAAAGACTATTCCTCAAAGCTTCCGTTTGCCATCTGTCGCAGATGATCTTCCTGTTCCAGTGTCATACGGTTGATATCGCTGCCCTCCACTCCGTCAGCTTCAGGATTCTTATATGCCTTGATCCTGCCTGTCTTCAATTCCTCCATTTTCCTTTGTTGTTCCAGATTCTTGCCGATTACGACATCATTGAACATATTCATCATTTCACTTTCCATGACATTACCTCACATATCTTTTTTTGACAGGTAATTGCGAAAGTTCTAATTTCCCCAAATCATTTGTGCAATTACCTTTTTCTATTGTTTTAGAAAACACTGATGAAATCAGTGCTTCCTAAGATATTGTAAGTATGTCCGAAATTCCAAAAAATGATACGTTCTTATCCGTTCTCCTCCTGTTTTAAAAAATGAAAAACCAGAAAATCAAAGCTGCTGCCCGGCAGAAAAATAAACTCCAATGTCCCCCTGCCGCGCAGGGTCTCGATGGTAAATATCCGTTCCTCATATTCCTCTGCATGTTCAAACTCAATCATCTGGATACATTGCGTATGCGTTTGTTCCATCGTCTGATCCGTATCCGGCAGCTCTGCATCCACTGTCCAACGGATCTGGATGGGCTGCACAGGCAGGGGAGTCCTTCCTGTGACTACGATACGCTCTGCCCCTTCAGTCCCCAGATCAAGATGTACAAAAACGATCCCTACATTGTTGCCAATCTTTTCCACCGCTGTATCCGTCTTTTGAAATGCATCCCCATATATCCTGTCGCAGTCCGCTGCGTAAATTCTTTCATACGCCTTCATGATCTCCGTAAATACAAAGCTTTTAAACTGATATGCATCCTCTGTCTCAAAATACAGCCGGCCCTCTCCGGTAAGTCTTTCGGACAACCAATAACTTTCCGGCTGGAACACCATCCACTCAGGCTTCTTATGATAGTTTCCATCCACAAGCAGCCGGCTTCCTTCCTTTCCCGGATAGCCGTCCCAGATCCGCAGCGACACCGGATGATCAGTATTTGCAAACAGATAAACCGTCACTTCTTCTGTACCGCTGCTGCCAAAATCCACCCGCTCAAACCCAAAGACTGCATGTCTTCCTTCTTCCGGTTCGCCCAGACAGTTGATACCATGCTCGATCCCTTCCACTGCATAGGGATTCCGTTCTGTAGCCAGCGCAGCCAAAACCTCCTGATAAGGATCAATAGCGCCTTCCCCAAATCCTGAAGCTTCCATTTCCAGATGAGACATGATATCCGCCGAACGCTTTCCGTTTTTTGCCGTCACTCGCAGCCGGAATGTTCCGTCATGACGGGCAGATACAAGCAATCCTTCCGCTATTCTCCCGATCTCCACAAAGGGAAGCTCTATCCCTGCATCATTGACCGCTTTCCACTCCAGCATATCACACCCTTGGGAATTCAATATTTCCGGGAACAGCTTCACACGGACGGATACCTGCGGATGCTCCGGCGTCAGATGAGTACTTTCCAGCGCTGTTAATTCAATCTTTCGTATGGGAAGGTCATTTTGGTTTTGGTTTACATAACTTAAACTTTTTTCCTCCGAACCCAAGAATAACTCGCAGCCTTCCAGACCATAGGAAGAAAGCTTCACACTATATTTTTCTGCGGAAGTCCGTTCTACCACCGCCAGAAGTTTTCCGGAAAATAACCTTCTGTCCTGATTTTGATAATTCTCAAAATCCGTGCTGTCGCCATTGTCCAACCCCAGCAGCCTGCCGCCTCCCGTTACCTGCACAAAGATCCGGTTATTGGCATTTTCCACCGGATATCCTTCTGCATCCCGTACACTGATCCTGATAAACTGCAGCCTGCCGACTTCCTCCACTTCCGCATGGATTTTTACCGCATCCCCAAAAGAATGCCTTGCCTCTCTGGCAATGACATGCCCCTCCTCATCATAAGCCACCGCCTCGATGCTCCCGGGCTCATAGGCTGCCTGATAGCATTGCACCAGTTTCTTTCCGTGCCGGTGATCGATCTCCTTTCTCCCCATGCTCCTTCCGTTGACAAAAAGCTCTACACAGGGCGCATTGGAACATACCTGAATATCGATCATCTGACCCGGATTAAAGTCCCAATAGGGAAACACATGCACCATCGGTGCAGTCTTATCATCAGTCCATTCCGCCTGAAAGATATAATAGGAATCCTTCGGAAATCCCGCCGTATCCAGCTGACCAAAATAACTGTTCTTGGTCTGGTATGGTGTGGACTCCCCGATATAGTCAAAGCCCGTCCATAGGAACTGTCCCAGAGAATACGGGGCGTCACGGTCATCTATGATACAGCTTTCATAACTGACTGCGCCCCATCCGGTAATGCTGTTGCCAAGCGCAGAACACTGTTCATCCTCCTCTGTCAGGATATGGCGTGACTTTGGGAAATGATAGATCCCGCGGCTCGCCAGCACTGACGCCGTCTCGCTGCCATAAATGACCCAGTCCGGATGTTCCTTATGGTGCTTTGCATAAAGGTATTCCGAATAATTATATCCGGCAAGCTCCACAAGCTCCGTACAGGCGATGGCATGATCCCATTTCAGATAATTGGAAGCGATCGTCACCGGTGCATGTTTTTTCGGATCATGCCTTTTCACCTCTTTCAGCAGATAAGCAGTGATCTCCTGTCCGTGGGCGCTTTCTACCGTATCAGGAATCTCATTTCCGATACTCCACATAATTACGCTGGGATGGTTCCGATCCCTCCTGATCCAGCTTGCCACGTCCTTCGCATACCATTCTTTAAAAAATCTTCCGTAATCATAGGGCGTCTTTGATTTCTCCCACATATCAAATGCATCGGAGTCGATCAGGAACCCCATCTCGTCTGCAAGCTCCATCACTTCCGGGGCAGGCATATTGTGGGAAGTCCTGATGGCATTAACTCCCATGGCACGCAGCTTATGAAATTTCCGCCGCATGGCATCCTTATAAAATGCAGCCCCAAGACAGCCAAGATCATGATGTTCACACACGCCCTTGATTTTCTCATGCCGTCCGTTAATGAAAAATCCCTTATCAGGAATGAACTCTATGGTGCGGAAACCGAAGCTCTGTTCCTCCGTTTCCAGCAGTGTATCCCCGCAACACAATTCTGTCACCAGCTGGTAGAGTCTGCCCTGTCCGATATCCCATAATACCGGTTCTCTGACCTCTATCGTCTGCGATACCACATACTTGTCTGTGGAAACTCCCTGTCCATCCGGGAAACTGTGGCAATTCCCCTCAGTCTCCCCGCCTCCGCATATATCTCCAGCTTCCACAAGCGTTGCGTCCTGCGCCACCCTCACACCGTCAGGTGACAATATCGTCTGTTTCAGGATATATTTCTGATCTATAGCTTCTTGTTCCTGATCTATCTTATCCTTCGCTCCAAGACTTAATTCTGTATCGATCTCCACCTTCCACAGCCCATCCTGTACCTTTCTGGGCGTAATATAAATCCCGTCCGAAACGATATGATCCCGGCATCGTTCCTTCCACCAGACATTTCGATAGATCCCGGCTCCGGAATACCATCTGGTATTCAGATACTGGTTTACCACCCGGACAACGATCTGGTTCTCCCCCTCCACAAGATATGGTGTCAGATCCGTCTCAAAAGTAGAATATCCATATTTCCACTCCATAGCCAGCTTCCCATTAACATAGACGGCGCTGTCCATATAAACCCCGTCAAAACGGACCAGGTATTCCCTATCCTCTTCCAGATGCACCGTAAAAGTTTTTCGATACCAGCCGATACTGTCCCTGTACAGATCCATTGCATCTTCGATCAGCCAGTCGTGCGGAAGTGTAATCCTGCGAAACCCCTCCTGCGGCATCTCCCGATCATCAGGCATGACGGATATTTCAACACCTTCAGCAATAGGAATCTCCAAAAATTCCCAATGGTCATCCCACAAAATCTTCTCTGCCATGTGCACCTTCCCCTTTCAAAATATCAACTGGTATTTCTGCCTGAATTATATCATTGCCTACTTTAAGATACAACTTCCATATGCGGACCTGCACATAAAAAACAGCTCCGGAATCAATATTCCAAAGCTGTCCTAAACTCTATGCCTACAATTTTACTTACCTTTTTTCTTCTTTCCCTGAGCTTCCTGTTTTTTCTTTTTTTCAATGATCTCCTTCAAATGAAGCGCCTTCTCTATGCTGCCGTCCACTTTCAGTTGTCCTAAGGTAAATGCCATCACCGGGTCCAGCTTACCGGCAACAAGCTTATTCAGCGTCTCCGGCTTACAGGTAAACGCCGCATCCCTGTCATAATACTCATAAGGCTCGATAAAAAGTTTACCCTCTTTCACTTCCACATAAAAGCTTCCGCCCGCTTCCTTATCCTCGATGTTAAACTGATATGCCAGATGTTCTGAAATATCACTTACATCCGTCCCATCAAACTTTTGTTTAAATTCATTAAAAAACTCTTCATATGTCATTTCCTACCTCCTTTTTGACCAGCGGTCAGCAACAAAATAATACAATTTTTTATTATTTTTGACTATCGGTCATATCTATGGACATTATAAAATCTTTTTGGGTATTGGTCAATGATAAATTTAATAATCTTATTAATCACATATGCTAAAACTTTCTTCATTTCAGCTTCAGTGATTAGTTAATCAATTTCTATTGTTTAAATTATTGTCAAGATAAGTTTCTACAGCAATGATAAAATCATGTGCATGTTTTAATTGAATTTCTGAGTCTGCCTTCGAAGCAATGAAAAAATCCGAATAATCACACTTTTCTCTGATATGATAAGCACTGTCAATTATCTTATACACTCCACGTTCAAACTCGCCCGTATGTATATAAAATTGATTGAAGTGTGCAATCACCGAACTGTGTTTTGACGCATCAAAATTATCCAAAACGTTCACTGCGCGTATGCCATGAAAAATTGCATAATATGACCGATTGATTGCTGCTTTATAAAACCCCGCCTGATGATTATTTTCTGCAGCCAACAAATCTTCTTTTGCACGGTCCAACCTATATTGACACAGTGTCTTAATATCATGCGGCATACAGTATGACTCCTTCCTTTGAGACATTCTTATAGAACGGAGATAGATTTTTCCAGTCCTCGTATTCCTGATAACTAATATCTACAACAGACAACACTTTTAAATATCTTAATGAAAAATCTGTGGAGACATCATTGAGTTTATCATCATACTGGCGCAATTCATCATTACTTCCATCAATCAAAATCATAATATCAATATCCGAATCATCTGTCTGTGTTCCTCTTGCAACAGAGCCATATAACACAACCGTTTTTAATTTATCACAATATATATTTTGCAATGATTCTGTCAGTTCTTCTAACATTTTCTTTATATTTTCATCTTTAATCTTTTTCACTTATCAAATCTCCCTGTTGAAACCACTAGTGCTACAAATCAATAATTATCTAAAGAAACACTGAGTATACCAGCACTTTCCTATAAGTATTTTACCCCAGAATAAAATAATGCACAACCGAAAATGTTGGAAAATCTTTTCAATTGGTAATAAAGTTTTTTTAAAAACCAAATAATTTGTAACGAATGGGTTCCATATGTGATATAAGTAATGAATATCGGCAAAGCGCTTTGTTATGATTTCATTCATTTACAGGAGGTGAGAAAGTGCAGAAATTCTGCAAAAATGTTGATATGGACTCTGCCTATCAAGAGTATGCGGGCTTAGTTTATCGATTTTTATATTCCTATACGCATGACGCAGAATGGTCCCAAGAGCTTATGCAGGAAACATTTTTGCGTGCGGTTGCTTCCATTACGCGTTATGACGGCTCCTGCAAGCTGTCTACATGGCTTTGCCAAATAGCAAAACATATTTTGTATCAGGAATTACGTAAAAAGAAGCACATAGAAGCCGTTGAACTGACAGATTATCTGCCTGACAATCATGCACCGAGCGGAGAAACCGAAGTGATCAGGCAGGAACGTAAGGCTGAGTTTTACCGTGCAATACATCATCTTCCGGAATCGGAACGGGAAGTAGTTTTATACCGGATCACCGGAGAGCTCTCTTTTCGGGAGATCGGAGAAATATTAGGCAGAAGTGAAAATTGGAGCAGAACCGTCTTTTATCGGGCAAAACAAAAAATCAGGAAGGAGCTAAATGCATATGATCAAAATTGATTCATGCGAAATTATCAGGGATCTGCTTCCCGGATATACAGACGAAATATTGAGCGAAACAAGCACAAACGCAGTCAGCGGGCATTTGGAAACATGTGAAGAATGCCGTCAGATTTACTTAAATATGAAAGAAGATCCGGATACGGAAATAACGCCAAAGGAAAAAATCGCTGTTGACGGATTAAAAAAGGTAAGGCAGCGCACTATGCGGTTAAAACTGATTACCGGATCAGTCATAGGACTACTCACCCTTAGTCTGTTATCTATCTTTATAGTGTTTTTTGTAATGGGCTCGCCTGTCGCTACCCACGCAATCACTGCAGATGAAATCTTATATGATGAGGAAACCGGGTGCCTTGTAATCAATGGCACCGTCAATTTTGCCTCCTGCCGTGTCAGCAGCGTAATCTGGGAACAGAGCGAAGAAGACAGCAACGCCGTAAACATCATTGTTTACACGGCCGAAATCCTGCCTTTTCAAAAGGAGCAACAAAATTTCACAATTTCCATTCCCGATATGGCAGGAAAGAAAGCTTACTTTGCCTGCCCTGATTATGACCGGTTTGAAATCTATAATTGGAAACATTACCACTGGGAAACACTGGCGAAATTGGAAAATGAAATCTATGAAAATTTCCCGGAACTGGACAGGACAAAAGACGCATTAAACTATACCGGGGGAATTGAATCTGTCAATGGGATCGACGGGATCTGTTATTGTGTTGATTCTGTCATCGGTGAAGATGCAACCTACTGGTGCGTTAACGACACTCTGATCACCAACGGAGAATTTGAAAGTCATCCTTTTGAAATCTGGATTTCTTTAGAAGAACCCCACCAAATTTATATTTATGATTATCAGACAGGGAAATATACCGAAGACCATTCCGTCATTACCAACAACTAAGACTGGCAACCGACGATCAATCAGGGTGTCACTGGTTATCTTGTCCAGTGATCGCCCTGTGTCGTCGGAAATAGCTATGCAAATAATGCTCCTGCCGTATCTCTATAATACTCCGCCTGTGCCGACCATAGCTCGCTGTAATTACCGCCGGCTGCAATCAAATCATCATGATTTCCACGCTCCACGATTTCACCATGATCCATCACCGTGATCTCATCGCAGAAGCGACAGCTTGAAAGCCTGTGTGAAATATAGATCGCTGTCCTTGTGCCCACAATGCTGTTAAACTTTGTATAAATGTCATGCTCTGATATCGGGTCAAGTGCGGCCGTAGGCTCATCTAAGACGATAAACGGAGAACCTTTATATACCGCCCTTGCAAGACATATCTTCTGCGCCTCGCCGCCGGAGATCTCAACGCCGTGTTCATCAAAATCCTTATATAGATAAGTCCTGATACCGTCCGGCATACTGTCAAGACGCTCAGACAGTCCACTTCTGCGGACACAATCCTCCACACGCTCTGCGTTAAATTCCGTACTTGCTGCTACATTTTCAGCAACGCTGAAAGAGAACAGCTTTGAATCCTGAAATACCACGGAAAACAACGCCATATATTCTTCATAATCATATTTGCGGATATCCACGCCGTTGAGCGTTATCTCGCCCTTTGTGGGATCATAAAGCCTGCACAGCAGCTTGACAAGCGTTGATTTACCGCAGCCGTTGCGCCCCACAAGGGCCATTTTCTCGCCAATCCTCCATTTCAAATTGATATCACGGAGAACATATTGCCCGCTGCCCGGATATTTGAACCATACATGGCGGAACTCAAATTCGTACTCGTTGTCGGTGCGTTTTTCCGTGGGGATAGTGCCCTTGTACTTCTTGTCGGAAATATCCAAGAAGTCGAAAACGTCCTTGCAGTGTTCGGCCGACAGCCTAAAATTGGTCAGCTCGTTCGATATGCCTGTTATCCCTCGTAAGACCCTTGTGAACAACATAACGAACGCTATGACCTCTCCTGCAGAAAGCGTACCATAGATCGCCCTAAGAATAGCATAACCGTACATAACGCCTCCTGAGATAAGGTTCATCAGCTCAAAACCTATGCCATATTTTTGATATTTGAAAAAAGCTGCCCGCCACAGTTTATGGTTTTCATCCACGCACCGCTGCATCTCCCCCAATATCAGCTCCTGCTCGGCATACAAACGTATCTCCTTGCCGTTGCGATAATTGTTCACAACATAGTTCATATATGCCGAATAGGTACGATTGCTCAACAGATGCCGTTTATCACGTCTGACATCTTCGTAGGTATTAAGAGTTTTTCTATTGAAATACAGGTTTTTGATAAACTCTGAAACGGTGACAACAGCAACGACAGACAAAAATCCCAATGGAGAAGTTATGAAACCCACAAAGCCGGATCTGCCGCTGCTGTGTATTACTGATGGGATGATCAGTGCCACACCGATTATGATCCTGAATACATCTACCGCGATATCTCCCATGAATGTCGGCACAAACGATACTCCCTGCCAGCCAAACAGGTAATCCAGACACATATTATAACGGTTCTGCATATCAGGGTCTTCCAGGTGTACGTAATCCATATTCATCAATTTTTCGTTCAGTATACTGCGGAGCCGCATATCGTGCTTTGCTTTATGACAGGTTTCACGCCGCTTTATAAATTTAACAGCGATCTGTGCCGCAAGGCATATAGCTACAATCACTGCCGTTGAGGCAAGCAGATCGTTAAGCTCTTTTCCGCTTGCTATTCCATTTGTTACAAAGCTTATTAGTAATATGAATAGGTACTCATTTGCAAGTGACAGGATCTCACACATGACAATTCTTAACGTGAAGCCTCGATCCGCTTGTTCATTGAGCCTTAATGCCTGCATTATGATGCTGCGCCGTTCCCCGGCGGTCAGCGTTACGTCCTTGGTATCACTCATTTTCATTCACCGCCTTATCGTTGTAATAAGAGCTTTGCAATTCAAAAAGCTCCGCATATTTGCCACCTGCCTTCATAAGCTGACTGTGCGTGCCTGTTTCCGCTATCCCGCCGTTTTCAAGCATGATGATCCTGTCGCAGAAGCGTGTTGATGCAAGCCTGTGGGATATAAAAACGCTTGCCTTGCCCTTGGAAAAGCTGGCATAGTTCAGATACATTTCCTGCTCTGCTATGGGGTCGAGTGCGGCGGTAGGCTCGTCAAGCAGGAGTATGGGCGCGTCCTTGTAAAGCGCCTTTGCCAGAGCCATTTTCTGTTTCTGACCTCCCGAAAGTTCGATTGCATCATCATAGAGACTCCGCACAAGATGCGTCTTTTCTTTTTCGGGCAGGCTCATGACCTTTTCGTACAGTCCCGCCTGCTTCATGCATCGGGTGAGTTTTTCTTTATCAGTACGTTCGTAGCTTTCGCCCGAAATATTCTCCGCAATGCTGACAGGAAGCTCGTTGATATCCTGAAATACCGCAGAAAACAGAGTGAAGTATTCGTCACGGTTATATGCATTTACAGGCTTGCCATTCAACAATATCTCACCCTCGGTGGGGTCATAAAGTCCGCACATCAGCTTAATAAGGGTAGTTTTGCCTGCACCGTTCAGACCAACAAGCGCAAGCCGTTCACCCTTATGGAGCGTAAACGAAAGGTTTTTGATAGTGGGTTCATCAGCTTTATAATATGTGTAGCTGACATTTCTAAACTTGATCTCATAATCGTTTTTCGGCAGAGGTTCACCCTTGCCTCTGTTGGTTTTGTCGGGCAGGTCGCAGTACTCTCTTGCGTATGAAATATTATCGCTCTGCCACTGAAACCCACCGTAGCTGCCTACAAGTTTATATACGGTATTAGACAGCAACGATATTGCATTGAAATACAGCACACAATTCCCTGCGCTGATATTTCCTGTGAATACCTTGTACACAACATATCCGTAAGAGCAAAGATAACCTGTCCACAAAACGATCTGCTCCGCCACATCATGCCTGAATGACCATTCATCCTGCTGTTCATACCAGTCGAGACGACTGGCAAAGGAACGGCCAAGCACCTGTTTGAAAAACCTTGGCAGATTGAATATCCGCATATCCTTGGCGTAGGAGATATCCGAAGACGCTGAGTGGATATATTCAAGCTGTCGGTCATAGTTTTGCCAGTTATCAGCCATGTTCCATATCCACATCATCTTACGTCGATTAATCTTATAGCTTATAAAGCTCGGAACAGCCACAAGCAACACCATGACCGGACTGAGAAATGATAATATACTGCCTAATGCAACGAATGCAAATATGTTTCCCAGCAGCTCTCTCACATTGTACAGCGTATCATATGCAACGTTTTCCGAGGCGTAATGTGCCTTGCTCAGGGCGTCGTTCACCGATGTTTTTTCGTTGTTCTCGTAGTCGGTGTAAACGTTCTTTTTTACAAGAATATTCTGCATATGCCTGCGGAAACGGGAGCTGCCGACCCACCAATTGTAGGTATATGTGATGTTGCTAAGCTGCGCAAGAATCCGTCCTCCTATTAGCAGACCTATGACGATCATCATCAGCGTGCGCCTGCTGCGTTCGCCAAGTACAAGCTCTACCACATATTTATCCGTAAACATAGCCGCTATCTCCCAGCCCTTATCAAACAAAAAGCCCGTAAATATCATCAGTACCATGTTCTTATCGACTGCCCACGCCTGCGCAAAGATATACCAAAGATTTTCCCATAAGCCGTATTTTCTTGCGGCTCTTTCTGCATTGAATTTTGCCCATGCAGCTTTATTTTTCTCTTTGGTGTATTTCGCTATCTTAACACGCTTCACCATCCCCACCTCCATCCTTAGTATGACACAAAAAAAGACCGCTCGTGCAAAATTCGGAACGAACGGTCAAAATACGGAATGAATGGCAGAAATTATCCATTTAATGGAACAAGAAGCTCGGTGGCAAAGATCCCTTCCTCATACTGACGGTTGACATATCCGCCGTATTTCTTTGCAATACGATCGATACGGAACAACCCGAAGCCGTGAGAGCCTGCTTTTGTGGTACGGTAAGTCCCTCTGTCACGCCTGACGGGTGGAGAGGAATTCTGCACAGAAAGATAAAATTGCCCCTTGAATTCATCAATATATACACGCATAAAGCGCTGATCGCATGACAATTTTTCGCAAGCCTCCATAGCATTATCAATCAGATTTCCCAATATCGAACACAGCTCCACATCGGTCATAGCCACGCCCTGCGGGATATGTGCCTTGATATTGAGCTGAATCCCTTTCTGCTCCGCGACTGACAACTTGCTGTTAAGTACAGCGTCCGCCATAACATTGCCCGTTTGGATAGAGGTATCTGCCTGAGTAAGATCGTCAGCCAGATCGTCAAGATACTGTTCAAGCTCGCCCTGATCTCCGTCAAGACGATTTTTCATATTCTGAATATGATTACGGTAATCGTGCCGCCACGCCTGCATCTGACGGTACATATTCTGGATTTCCTCAGTCTGCTTGTTGATAAGGTCACTTTGAAACTCAGCAATACGCCTGTCCACAAGATGATAGAATAATTTTCTAATAAGGAAAAATACAGCTATCAGCAATGCAATGCCGGCAATTATGAAAGTAACAATGATAGCTGTTTTCATTTCCGCTCCTCCTTGTAATAGTCAATAAATGCTCTGTTTACGCTGTCATATAATCTGCGGGAAAGTGGTATTTTTTTGCCGCTGTCCATGGTAATCTCACTCCTTGATATGCTTCTGATCAACCCGATGTTCACGACATATGAGCGATGACAGGAAACAAAGCCTTGTCCCAGCTTCCCGGAAACCTCACTCAATCCGCAGGTGCAGAGGATCTCTTTTCCACCGTTCAGGGTGACCTGTGTTTTCTTTCCGAATGCTTCAAGATATACAATATCATCAGAAGCTACAAGCACCGATTCATCGCCGCTCGGCAAAATGATTCGGTTGTCCGATTTATGACGGCAGGCATATCGGTCAAGCACCTGAAACAGCTTTTTCTTGTCCACAGGCTTCACCAGATAGTGCAGTGCTTCCACATCATAGCCGTCACCAATGTACTCCGAAAAGCCGGTGATAAATATGATCGGCAGCATATCGCCCCTGGCTCTGAGCTCCTTGGCAAGCTCCATGCCGTTCATATCATCCATTTCAATATCCAGCAGGAGAAGATCGCAGGAAACATCGGGATAATTGAATAGAAATTGCTCTGCTGAGTTGTATTCATTTATCATAATACAACCGTTCCATTCCGTCAGCATTTTTTTCAGAGCATTAATTTGACTATTATCATCATCGCATATCGCTATTGTTATCATCTATCCCCATCTCCGTTTTTGCGTGATCATTGTTCTAATTATAGCAGATAGCCTCGAAAAAGTTAATCATCATGAAATCTTTCATCTCAAAATTAAAAATATCTCTCGTATGGTATCTTCCTGTTTCAGAAGTAATGAAAAAAGCAGAGAACTCAAAATTCTCTGCTTCCTTATGATTTCATAGGAAATACCATACAGCTTCTTATTGTTATGGAATTTCATACTTTTTTATTTCCGCCTGTGCCGACGTACATGCATCCAGCAAAGCATTACTTTTGATCTGACTTGGAACGCTTTCCGTCAGGGAAACGATCTCAGCGATGATTACCGACGCCTCTTCCATTACCCGATCTGTCTCTGTCTTCGCCTGATCGATATTTGCGCCAAGTCCACCCGTTTCCTCAGAATCAATAGAATAATTTTCTGAAACGATATCTTTATTTACCATTTTAATCCCCCTATATACTTGCTTTTAAAGCATTGATTCTTCCTCTCAATTCAACAATATAAGAATCCAATAAAGTAATCTGGTTGTCTGTCATCGAATCAACATCGGAAAGCCTTTGTATGCCAGCCTCTAATTTTTTGTCTTTCCTCCTATTGATTTGAAATATGACGCCTTTCAACCGCTCCCTCATCCCATGCAAAGCAAGCTTTATGCCCTCACATTTAGCTTTTTCCAGTTCCAGTTGACAAATTTGCTCCATACTTTCCTGCTTTTCCGATTCCTCTGCCGCCCTCTGCACCGCTTCTTCCCCGCTGTTCCGTCCTGCCGTGATGAAATCCGCCATAACTTCACGCTCCTTTGTCTTTTATCATTCTGATGAATCTCCAATACGATCATATCTTCCGGATCAATCTCTGCCCCGCTTTATTAATGCCTTTTTTCAAATTCTGTCTTTATTATATTTTATATATAATAAAAGCACAATATGGAAAATTATTTTTTATAAATATAATTAACAATTTATATTTTACTT
>CAMWHY010000045.1 GCA_947174185.1 uncultured Lachnospiraceae bacterium
GTACATAATATGCCAAATAATAAGATATAATATTAAATCGAGACTTAATATATTTGGCGCAATGAAATATTATAGAATATCACGGAATATATCAGAAACGGAGTAATGCAGTCATGGCAAATAATACAAACAGCAGTACATATGGAGCAGAGAATATCACCGTGCTGGATGGTCTGGAAGCAGTTAGAAAGCTTCCGGGGATGTATATCGGCAGTACATCGGTAAAGGGTCTGAACCATCTGGTTTATGAGATCGTGGATAACTCTGTAGATGAGCATCTGGCGGGCTTCTGTGATAAAATTCACGTGGTGCTGGAAAAGGACGGTTCCGCAACCATTACGGATAATGGCCGTGGTATTCCCGTAGAGATGCACGAAAAAGGCATGAGTGCGGAGCGTCTGATCCTGACAACGCTTCATGCTGGCGGTAAATTTGATGATACTTCTTATAAGACAAGCGGAGGGCTTCATGGTGTCGGCAGTTCTGTGGTCAATGCACTTTCCAGCCATTTTAAGATCACGGTAAAGCGCAATGGCGGGGTTTACACGGATGAATATGTCAATGGCGGACATCCCGTGACCGAGCTTGTAGACGGTCTTTTGCCTGTTGTCGGGAAAACCAGGGAGACGGGGACAAGCATTAATTTCCTGCCGGACGATACGATCTTTGACAGGACATGGTTCCGGGCGGAGGATATCAAAAGCCGTCTGCATGAGACAGCATATCTGAATCCGGGACTGACGATCCTTTTTGAGGATAAACGAGGGGAAGAAAAAGAATCCATTGAATATCACGAGCCGGACGGTATCCGGGGCTTTGTAAAGGAATTGAATAAGGGTAAAGAAGCAGTGCATGACGTGATCTATTTTGAAGGTGAGACAGAAGGCGTGCAGGCGCAGATCGCATTTCAGTATGTGAATGAATTTCATGAGAATGTTCTGGGCTTTTGTAATAATATCTATAATGCTGAAGGCGGCACGCATATCACGGGCTTTAAGACCATCTTTACGACGGTCATCAATAATTATGCAAGGCAGCTTGGCAGTCTGAAGGAAAAGGATGCCAATTATACAGGAGCGGACGTTCGTAACGGCATGACAGCAGTCATCAGCATCAAACATCCGGATCCCAGATTTGAGGGTCAGACCAAGACAAAATTGGATAATCAGGACGCGGCTAAGGCAATCAGCAAGATAACGGGTGACGAACTGGTACATTATTTTGACCGTAATCTGGAAATCTTAAAAAATGTGATCAGTTGTGCGGAGAAGGCGGCAAAGATCCGCAAGAGTGAGGAAAAAGCCAAGACCAATATGCTGAGCAAACAGAAGTTTTCCTTTGATTCCAATGGGAAGCTTGCTAACTGCGGATCTAAGGATGCCTCGAAATGCGAGATCTTTATCGTAGAGGGAGATTCGGCGGGAGGCAGTGCAAAGACAGCAAGAAACCGTGAATATCAGGCGATCCTTCCGATCCGGGGTAAGATTCTAAATGTAGAGAAAGCAAGTATTGATAAGGTGCTTGCCAATGCTGAGATCAAGACGATGATCAATGCCTTTGGATGTGGATTTTCCGAGGGTTACGGCAATGATTTTGATATCAGCAAGCTGCGTTATGACAAGATCATCATCATGGCGGATGCCGATGTGGACGGCGCACATATCTGTACATTGCTGCTGACCTTATTCTACCGTTTTATGCCGGAGCTGATTCAGGAGGGACATGTTTATATTGCTATGCCGCCACTTTATAAGGCGATTCCGTCAAAGGGCAAGGAGGAATACCTTTATGACGATGCTGCCCTGGCGAGATACCGTAAAACCCACAAAGGACCCTTTACCCTGCAGCGGTATAAGGGACTTGGCGAGATGGATGCGGAGCAGCTCTGGGAGACGACGCTTGATCCGGAACGGAGGATGTTGAAATTAGTCAGCATTGATGATCCCATGATTGCCAGCGATACAACGGAGCTTCTGATGGGCAACGACGTACCGCCGAGAAAGGCGTTTATCTATTCCAATGCAAGGGAAGCGCAGCTGGACATCTAAGAGGAGCATAGATGTACAAACAAAGAGTTATGTAAACCGGATTTAATCCAAATTAAAACTGGTTTTAAACCGTATTTATAGATTGAACAGAAAAAATACCGGAATCTATATGATATGATCCGAAGAAATATGCAGCACAAGGAGTGACCGATATGGACAGTCGAATCTTAAAGACCGAGTATTCCGAGGTAATGCAGAAATCCTATATAGACTATGCTATGAGCGTCATCGTGGCGAGAGCCCTGCCGGACGTCAGGGACGGCTTAAAGCCGGTGCAGAGAAGAACTTTATACGATATGCACGAGCTGGGAATTCGCTATGACAGACCTTACCGTAAAAGTGCGCGTATTGTTGGCGATACCATGGGTAAATACCATCCCCACGGTGACAGTTCCATATATGATGCGCTGGTTGTTATGACGCAGGATTTTAAGAAGGGGCTGCCGCTGGTAGACGGTCATGGCAACTTTGGCAATATCGAGGGCGACGGTGCGGCGGCCATGCGATATACGGAAGCAAGGCTTATGAAGATCACCCAGGAAGGACTTCTGGCTGATCTGGATAAAGACGTGGTCGATTTTATGCCTAACTTTGATGAGACAGAAAAAGAACCTACAGTGCTTCCGGCTAAGTTTCCGAATCTTCTTGTCAATGGTACGGAAGGCATTGCCGTGGGTATGGCGACGAATATTCCGCCGCACAACCTGGTGGAAGTGATCGATGCCACCAAGGCATATATCCGCAATCCGGAGATTTCCACAGAGGAATTGATGAAATATGTTAAGGGACCGGACTTTCCGACGGGCGGCATTGTGATCAATAAGGATGAGCTGGCGGAAATCTACAGCACCGGCGCGGGGAAGATCAAACTACGCGGCAGAGTGGAAACAGAGAAGGGCAAGGCCGGAAAGGTTTCCCTTGTAGTTACGGAGATTCCGTTTACAATGATCGGTCAGAACATTTCTAAATTTCTGCAGGATGTGGCTGCACTTGTGGAGAATAAAAAGACCACAGATGTAATCGATATTTCCAATCAGTCCTCCAAAGAGGGAATTCGTATCGTCATTGAATTAAAGAAGGATACGGATGTTGAGAATTTTACCAATATGCTTTACAAGAAGACTAAGCTGGAGGATACTTTTGGCGTTAATATGCTGGCGATCGTGGATGGCAGACCGGAAACCATGGGCATCCGTGATATCATCCGTCATAATGTGGACTTTCAGTTTGAAGTTGCACAGCGCAAATATACGACGCTGCTGCAAAAAGAGCGGGAAAAGAAGGAGATCCAGGAAGGGCTGCTTAGGGCATGTGATGTGATCGATCTGATTATTGAGATCCTGCGCGGCTCCAAGGATAAAGCCATGGCGAAAAGCTGTCTTGTGGAAGGGAATACCGATGGCATTAAATTCCAAAGCAGCGCATCACAGATCATGGCGCAGATGCTTCGGTTTACGGAGCGTCAGGCGGATGCGATCCTGGAATTAAGGCTCTATCGTCTGATCGGTCTGGAGATCAATGCATTAAAGAAGGAATATGAGCAGACGACTACCAATATTTATCGTTATGAGGATATCTTAGACCGCCGGGATTCCATGGCGCAGGTCATTATTCAGGAATTGGATGATATCCGTAAAGAATATGGCAGACCGAGAAGGACAGCCATTGAAAATGCCAGTGAGGCGGTTTTTGAAGAAAAGAAGATGGAGGAAATGGATGTTGTCTTTTTGATGGACCGCTTTGGTTATGGAAAGACCATTGATGTACCTGCATATGAGAGAAATAAGGAGACCATCGATACGGAATTTCCCACGGTTGTGTTCTGTAAGAATACCGGAAAGATTTGTGCATTTACCAATACGGGTATACTGTATTCCATAAAGACGGCGGATTTCCCCTTCGGGAAGTTTAGGGATAAAGGAGTACCGATCGATAATGTCAGCAGCTATGATTCCCAGAAGGAAGATATTATTTATGTGGCTTCCCAGTCGGAATTGAACCTGTACCGGTTATTATTTGTCACGAGGAAGGCAATGCTAAAAGTGGTGGACGGCGGAGAATTTGATGTGGCAAAGCGTGTTGTGGCGGCATCAAAACTGCTTGACGGGGATGAGGTTCTCCTGATCTCTCCGATGAATGAGAAAAAAGAGCTTGTGATGCAGTCGAAAGCGGGATATTTCCTAAAGATCGACGCGGAAGAGATCCCTGAGAAAAAGAAAGCTGCGGTGGGCGTCCGGGGGATGAAGATAACGGACAAGGAAGAACTGGAAGCCGCTTATATTGTACAGGGAACGGAGGATGTCATTATTGAATATAAGGAGAAGCCTCTGAATCTTAGCAGGATGCGGACGGCCAACAGGGATACGAAAGGGACGAAGCCCAAATATTGATTTTCATTGACATTTTATGATGGATAAGGTAAGCTGAGAGAGTATTAGTCCATTTTGAAATATTTTCCAATAAGTTACTATGGAAATGAATATAAAAGAGGTCAGTTATGCGGGTCATAGCAGGAACAGCACGGAGATTACAATTAAAGACACCGGAAGGTAAGGATACACGCCCGACAACAGACAGGATCAAGGAAACATTATTTAATATGATACAAAACGATGTGCCGGGAGGTGTATTTCTGGATCTCTTTTCCGGAAGCGGCGGTATCGGAATCGAAGCGCTCAGCAGGGGCGCAAAGAAGGCATATTTTGTGGAGAATGACAGGCACGCCATTGATTGTATTGAAGCGAATCTTAAGCATACAAAACTGATGGAAAATGCCGTGGTGTTAAAACAGGATGCGATGACAGCGCTTCAGTACAGTATTCACGAACCGGCAGATGTGATTTTTGCAGATCCGCCTTATCAGAAGGGATATCACCGAATGCTTCTTACGGCGGCGGCGGGCAGCAAGGCTGTAACGGAAGATACCTTGTTGATCATTGAGGAAACGAAAGATGAGGATTTTTCTTTCTGCACAGAACTTGGGTTCGAGATGGTTAAGGAAAAGATCTATAAATCTAACAAACACGTATTTCTTAGAAAAAAGGAGATTCAATGAAAAAGGCGATCTACCCAGGTAGTTTTGATCCTGTGACATATGGACATCTCGATGTGATCCATCGTGCGTCAACGATGTTTGATGAACTGGTGGTCAGCGTTTTGAATAATAAAGCAAAAAGTCCATTGTTTTCCGCAGAGGAACGTGTTAAAATGTTACAGGAAGTTACGAAAGATATCGGCAATATAAAGATCACGTCTTTCAGTGGTCTTTTGATTGATTACGCCAAGGAGATCGATGTCCATATTGCAATCAGGGGGCTGCGGGCCATTACTGATTTTGAATATGAATTACAGATCGCCCAGACGAACCGTAAGTTATCAGGTGGAGAGCTTGATACGGTATTTTTAACGACAAGTTTGGAGTATGCTTATCTTAGTTCTTCCTCAGTAAAAGAGATTGCCAGCTTTGGCGGAGACGTGTCACAATGTGTTCCTCCGTTTGTGATGGAGAAGATATACAAGAGATGTCAGGAGATTAATGGATAGCAGCCATGACAGACCGGATCCAGATCGGGCCGAAGGAAAGGAGTTTTCATAAGGATGGCAAGAATAAGTGGAAATAAGACTACGAGTGAGATAGAAACAGTTATTGAGGAAATAGAGATTTATATTGATAACTGCAAACCATCAAGACTTTCTCCGAGCAAGGTGATTGTGAATCGTGAGGAAATGGAGGACCTTCTTAGAAAATTAAGAAAAGCGGTTCCGGAAGAGGTAGAACGTTATCGTAAGATCATCAGCAATAAGGAAGAAATAGAACGTGACGCGACGATGCGTGCGCAGGATATGCTGAAAAAGACGCAGGAAAAGACAGATCAGTTGGTTAGTGACAATGAGATCGTATCCAGGGCGAATAACTGGGCCAATGATATTGTACAGGCAGCCTATGAACAGGGACAGCAGATTGTTGATCAGGCACAGTTTGAGGCAAATGAGTATAAAGAGCAGGCTCAGAAATATCTTTCGGATATGCTGGCAAATCTTCATCAGATCATATATCAGTGTGTTACTGAAACATCTAAGAATACTACAAAACTGATGGATTCCCTGAATAGGGTTGCGGATGAAGTACAGTCCAATCTCGATGAATTGAATCCGCCTGTGCAGAAATCACCGGCTGTGAACAAGCAGGAGCTTTCGGGTTCTAAAATAGAAGAATAAAAGATATCGGAAACCGGTTTTACGAAACCGGTTTCTTGTACTTTATTTCATCCAAGAAACAGAAGCGATAACTGTAAAATCACAATTAATAATATGCTCTGTAATATTTTATCACGCACATAGATTAATATGGACAGACCGGAATCCCTGATCATGCAGATGGTCTGCCCGATACAGCAGATGCCGCCGAAGGTCATAAACGGCAGGGTGTGGAATAGAATGCCGTAGGGATTTGATGTGCCGGCAATCTGGCTATAAGTCTGGATACCGGAGGTAATTTCGATCAGATTACCCAGAATCAGACTGTATGTCTGATCAAGGTCCAAGAGCCGCAGGGGAAGAAGCAGTAAACGAAAAAAAATGATATAACCCGCCAGCCTGACGATGGAGGAGAGGGCGTCTGTAATGCCGTAATCTATCATTTCCGTGATGCTTCTGCCCGATTGATCGCCGGGAATTTGGGAAAGCGTTATCGAGGTAGTAGGGCTCTCTTTTTTTGAGTGGCTGCGGATGGACCATTGAGACAGAATGATCCCATAGATCAACGGACACCCATAAAACAAAAGCAGCACCGGAATTTTGGGCAGTGCAGGAAACAATTGACAATAGATGCTGACTAGAAAGACAGGACTTAGATTGTTGCAAAAGCCAAGAAGATATTGCCCCTGCCAATGACTGAGCCGATGTTCTTTTACCAGTTTGGCGCACAGATACGCTCCAATCGGAAAGCCGCATAGGAATCCCAGAAGCAGGACAAGACAGCCATAAGAATCCAAATGATAAACAGAAGACAGGAATGGGATGCGGAAGCGGTATTTTTTTATATTTAAAAAAATATAAAGAATGATATTGGATAAGATCATTGCCGGAAATAATGTGGGCAGAAGACTCTGATACCAGATCAGTATGCTCTCACGGATCAGAGGCAGCGCTGTGCCGGGAAAGCAGAGCAGGATAGCAAGCAGCAGGAAGCAGCATATGAGCAGGATCATATTCTGACAGGACAGGGATGATGTGAAGCGCTTGGATAATGAACGACCGGGCATGATAATATTCCATAATATTCTTGGATAAAATATATGAGATGAGGAAACCAATTTATGATGCGTTTGGATCGTTTTCTTGCAATAAATAAATACGGCACAAGACAGGAAGTCAAGAAAATGATCCGTGCTGGCAGAACGACGGTTGACGGACAGGTAATCAAAAGTCCGGAATATAAGCTGGAGGAAGAAACAGCGAAGGTTGCAGTGGATGGAAGCATCGTAAGTTACGAAAAATATCATTATATCATGCTTTATAAACCTGCAGGCTGCGTTTCCACAACATATGAAAAAGGTGAGCGTTCCGTACTTTCCTATATCGATGAGATTTATGCAAGTGATTTATTTCCGGTTGGGAGACTGGATAAGGATACACAGGGGCTTTTGCTGCTGACCAATGACGGCGGCCTGTCCCATCAGTTATTATCGCCGTCAAAGCATGTTGATAAACGTTATTATGTGGAATTGGAAAAAGAAGTGTCGGAAGATGCGGTTTGGAAGTTTCAGGAGGGGATCGACATTGGAGATGAAGACAGGACGCTGCCCGCAGTTTTAGAACTTACTTCCCATCCACACCATGTGTACGTAACGCTTCACGAAGGCAGATACCACCAGATCAAGCGGATGTTTGAGGCGCTGGATAACCGGGTAGTTTATCTGAAGCGGATTTCCATGAAAGAACTTGTGTTAGATGAAACGCTTAAGCCGGGAGAATATCGAAAGCTGACGGAAGAAGAAATCAAAAAACTAAAAGGATGTTAAAATATGGAGGTATCTTATGCGGATTGCATTGATTACGGGAGCATCATCGGGAATTGGAAAATGGTTTGCTCTATATACGGCATGTTACCGGAAGCATATTGATGAATTGTGGCTGGTGGCACGCAGCAAAAGGAATCTTAAGACTGTGGGGGAAAAGATTACCTGTCATACGGGGATTCCCTGCAGAGTAGTCTCGGCGGATCTGACGTCAAAAGAAGATATGTTCTATATAGAACAGCTTTTGATCCGGCAGGATCCGGAGATCGATCTTTTGATCAATTGTGCCGGATATGGGATGATTGGCAGTTTCAAAAAGATGCCTCCGAGGGATTTAAGGGGGATGATCCGGTTAAACTGTGAGGCGCTGACTGTGCTGACGAAGCTCTGTATTCCATATATGCATCGTGGTTCCATGATGATCAATGTGGCATCGGCGGCTGCATTTTTACCGCAGTCGGATTTTGCCGTATACGCCGCGACCAAGAGCTATGTACTCAGCTTATCAAGAGCCATTGGTAAGGAATTGAAAAAACTGGGCATCCGGGTAGTGACGGTCTGCCCCGGTTGTATAAATACGCCATTTTTCACCAGAGCTGAGCAGTACCAGGGAATGAAGCCTTTTAAGAAATTTTTTATGGCAAATCCGCGGGCTGTTGTCAGGCAGGCGATGATGGATGCTGCAGCGGGGAAAAGGATGTCGATCTATGGTGGGACGATCCGCGTGCTTTACTGGATTGCAAAGTGGATGCCGGATGCCGTGCTGAGGCTGTTTTATTGAGGATACATTGCCTGACGGATTTTACCTATCAACAGTATTATAAAATTAGGAAAGGGATAAGAATGCTTCAGTGAACAGGATCATAAAAGGGGATTTTGGATATTTAGAAAAACAGATGCATTGGGAACTGATCAAGACGCTGATTTTTTTTGCGTTATCTTTTGGGGTTTTGCTGATTGGGATCATTATAACGGGAACGAAGAATAATCTTCTGACGATTGTGGCAGTATTAGGACTTTTGCCGGCAGCCAAAGAGCTGATTACCAGTATCATGTTTACCAGAGCGAAGAAGTACAGCTGTCCACAGAATTTATTTGACATAGTGCAGGAGATTGTTGTTTCTGGTGAAAATGACTCGCAGGATCATGTTCAGGATGGGGCGGAGTCAGGAGCAGCTGATCGTTTGCTTGTCGTGTACGATCTTTATATGACCAGTCAGGAGAATAATTATCCGATTCTGTCCATGTGCTGTCATAATAAAACGCTGATCGGTATTGCTGATTGGGAAAAGTTTGATTATAAAAAAGCGGAAGAACATATTCGGATCATGTTAAAACAGAATGGTCACCAAAATGTTGCTATAAAGATTTTTTCAGAACAGGAGAAGTACATAAGCAGGTTGAAGGATTTGAAAGAGCAGAATGCGGAGAATAGGGAAGCAGATCAGGCGATCCTTCGTCTGATGCTGAATCTGTCATTGTAATATAGGCGCTATGAAAGAAATCATTATACAGGAAAAAGACGCTGGACAGCGTCTGGACAAATTTTTAAAAAAATATTTCCGTGCTGCCGGGACAGGCTTTTTATATAAAATGCTGCGCCGGAAAAATATTGTTTTAAATGGAAAAAAGGCAGAAGGGAAAGAACTGCTGCAGGCGCAGGATACAATCGGGGTGTTTTTTTCCGATGAGACATTTGAAAAAATGAGAGGAGCGGTATGCAAAGATCTTCAGGGAAGCAACGATAGGTTGAAGATATATGGGAAAGCATACCGGGAATTAAATGATATTAAGGTTATCTGGGAAACGGATGATCTGATTTTTCTTTATAAACCGGCAGGTATCTTAAGTCAGCAGGATCAACCGGAAAGTATTTCCCTAAATGAGTGGATCACAGGATATCTTCTGGCTGGAGGGCAATCTGTGGAACTGTCACATTACCGGCCATCTGTTTGTAACCGTTTAGACCGCAATACCAGCGGTATCGTGATTGGAGCAAAGACTTATGCAGGGAGCCGTCTGGTGACTGATCTGATCAAAGAGCACAAACTTAAGAAATATTATTATGCGGTCGTAGAAGGAAAGCTTCAGACAGCAGGGGTGAAAGGGGCTGCGACTATGGATCATATGGCGGGATTTTTATATAAAGACCGACAGTCCAATCAGGTGACAGTATATCATGATATGGCAGAAATCCCTAAAGAGTATCGGAGTGACGTTTCAAAGATTGAGACGAACTATCGCGCCTTGGAGCATAAAGATGGGTTTACTTTGTTAGAGGTGGAGCTGATCACCGGCAAGACCCATCAGATCAGAGCGCATTTGGCTTCCATTGGACATCCTCTTGCGGGCGATCTTAAATATGGAGGGCATCCTTACCGGAGCCCCGATGGAAGCATAAAGAAAGTGCAGATGCTCCATGCCGGAAGGCTCGTTTTTCCGCAGCTGCCGGAAAATTTCAGTGGGTCCGGAGAAGCGGAAGATACGGAATTGATGGCGAAAACAGGAATGATATATGAGATATCCGGTAAAAGCATCGAATGTCCGATGCCGGAATATTTCTGGTGATATCAACTTTAGCCCGTCAACTTTTAGGATTTTATTTTATGGATAGATATGTTATACTGTTAAAGTATTTTGCAGATTATGGAAAGGTATAGTTATTAATATGACAAACAGGATGATACATACACCGGAGGGCGTCAGGGATATTTATGGCATGGAGCTTGCAAGAAAGCGCAACGTGAAGGAAGAACTTCATAAGCGTCTTTCTTTATATGGATATGAGGACATTCAAACGCCGACCTTTGAGTTCTTTGATATATTCAGCAGAGAGGTAGGAACAACTCCTTCAAAGGAGCTGTATAAATTTTTTGATAAGGAAGGGGATACTCTGGTACTGCGCCCGGATTTTACACCGTCGATCGCAAGGTGTGCCGCCAAGTATTTTATGGATGATGCGGTACCGATCCGTCTTAGCTATGAGGGCAATGTATTTACCAATGGTTCGCTGCTGCAGGGGAAATTAAAAGAAACAACGCAGCTTGGAGCAGAGCTGATCGGAGAATCTTCGGTGGATGCGGATGCGGAAATGCTCTGTATGGTTATCGATGGCTTAAAAGCATGTGGGTTTGAAGAATTTCAGGTCAGCATCGGCGAAATGAATTTTTTTAAGGGAATCTGTGAGGAAGCGGCGCTTTCTGAGGAAACGCTGGATGAATTGAGAAGCAATATCTCTGCCAAGAATTATTTTGGTGCGGAGGAACTTCTGATGATGCATAAAGTGACGGAGGAAACGATCAGGCTGCTTCTTGAGGCATCTGAAATCAGTTCTATAGAGGAACTGCACACCTTAAAAGCGAAAATAAAGAATGAACGGTCTTTGCATGCTTTGGAACGTCTGGAGCAGGTTTATGAACTGATGGAGAAGCGTTATGGTCTGGAAAAATATATTTCTTTTGACCTTGGAATGCTTTCTAAATTCCACTATTATACCGGCATCATTTTTAAAGCATATACTTATGGAGTTGGAGATGCGGTTGTGAAGGGAGGACGCTATGACGGTCTTTTGATGAGATTCGGCAAGGAAGCGCCATCGATCGGCTGCGTGTTCCTGTTGGACGATATTATGAGCGCATTGACGGCACAGAAGCTTACGCCAAAGATTCAGGAACAGACGGTATGGTTTGTCTATGATGATGCTCACCGGGAAGAAGCGATGAGGCAGATCATGGAGCATCGTGGAAAAGGCATTGCGGCAGCGGCAATCCCCTATGTAGAGGGGAAGACCGAAGATGATTATAAGAGGTATGCGGCGAAACACCATGCCGCCTCGGTGAAAATGATCATAGAATGATGGAAAGGACATAGGGACAGGCAACATGAAACAGGAACGATACCTCACCTTCGCGTTGACGAAAGGGAGGCTTGCAGATAAAACATTGGGATTATTGGAACAGATCGGTATCAATTGCGAGGAAATGCATGATAAGAATACAAGAAAACTGATCTTTGTGAATGAAGAACTGAAATTAAAATTCTTTTTATCAAAGGGACCGGATGTTCCGACTTATGTGGAATACGGCGCAGCAGATATCGGTGTGGTCGGCAAAGATACCATCATGGAGGAGGGCAGGCGTGCTTTTGAAGTGCTTGACCTTGGTTTTGGCAAATGCAGGATGTGTATCTGTGGACCTGCGTCTGCACGGCAACTGTTGGAGCATCATGAGATGATCCGGGTTGCCAGCAAGTATCCCCGGATCGCCAAGGATTATTTCTATAATCAGAAATTTCAGACCGTTGATATTATTAAATTAAATGGTTCTGTTGAACTGGGGCCCATCGTTGGTCTTGCGGATGTAATTGTTGATATTGTAGAGACCGGTTCCACATTAAGGGAAAATGGTCTGGAGGTTTTGGAAGAGATCTGCCCGTTGTCCGCGAGGATGATCGTCAATCAAGTCAGCATGCGGATGGAAAACGAACGGATACGGAAGATGATCGGGGAATTAAAGGAATTGGTCAAATAATCATATTGGAAACACCTTTAAGCAAAAAATAACTACAGGAAGGGATCGTATTCATGCGAATTGAAAGATTAAATCAGGAAAATAAAACTGCGTTAAAGGAGATGTTGGAAAAACGCAGTACCAATCATTTTGAAGAATATGAAAAAACTGTCCAGGGAATTTTGGAAGATGTAAAAAAACGTAAAGATGAAGCGTTATTTGAATATACAAAAAAGTTTGACCAAGTGGTGATCTCTAAGGAGACGGTCAGGGTGACAGAAGCTGAGATCGCGGAGGCGATGACTCAGGTTCCGTCGGAATTTATCGGTGTTCTGGAAAGGGCGGCGGAGAATATTCGCACTTTTCATGAGAAACAAAAACGGATCAGCTGGATGGATATGAAAGAGGACGGTTCCATACTGGGGCAGAAATTCACACCGCTGGAAGTGGTCGGCGTCTATGTGCCCGGCGGCAAAGCGGCATATCCTTCCTCAGTACTGATGAATATTATTCCGGCTAAGGTTGCCGGGGTAGAACGGATCGTTATGGTCACACCGCCAGGAAGGGACGGAAAAGTGAATGCCAACACGCTGGCGGCTGCAAAGATCGCTGGTATAGACGAGGTCTATAAGGCGGGCGGTGCACAGGCGATTGCAGCATTGGCGTATGGAACAGAGAGCATTCCCAAGGCAGATAAGATCTGCGGACCGGGCAATATTTTTGTTGCCCTTGCGAAAAAAGCGGTATATGGACAGGTAAGCATTGATTCGGTCGCAGGTCCCAGCGAGATCCTTGTGTTAGCTGACGAGACGGCGGATCCGCTTTATGCGGCAGCCGATCTGTTATCTCAGGCGGAGCATGACGAAATGGCATCTGCTATTATGATCACAACATCCTCAGAACTTGCGGAAAAAGTATTGAAGGAAGCAGAACGGATGGCGGGAGAACTGGAGAGGTCAGAGATTATCCGTAAGTCGCTGGATCAGTTTGGAATGATCTTTGTGGCAGATACGATGGAGGAAGCGATTGAGGCAGCGAATGAAATTGCTTCCGAACATCTGGAGATTCTTACAAAGGATCCGTATGAGATCATGACAAGGATCAAGAACGCGGGCGCAATCTTTTTGGGGCAGTATTCCTCAGAACCGCTGGGGGATTATTTTGCAGGACCCAACCATATCCTGCCTACCAACGGAACGGCAAGATTCTTTTCCCCGCTGAATGTGGATGACTTTATGAAGAAGAGCAGTATCATTGCATATTCTTACGAGGCATTGGAGAAGGCACATAAAGACATTATCTTTTTTGCAAAGCAGGAGGGGCTGACGGCGCATGCCAATTCCATACAGGTGCGCTTCCCGGAAGGGTAACCTGCGCCATGATATAGTCAGAGTGTCAAAACGTAATTTAAAGGGAGAAAAATGAATATCAAATTAGTTAGACCCACAGCGGAACTAAAAAAACAAGCAATAGATTTTAGACAAGAATTTTTTGATCATGATGAAATGATAATTAATGGCAGTGAATTGCTGGATAAAACAGATAACTATGACGAATGGCTAAAGGCTGTAACTGCAAATACGAAAATTGAAACCGTAAATCCTAATTGGGTTGTGACCGATACATTCTTTGCTGTAGATGAAACAAATAGGATTATTGGAATTATTGATTTAAGACATACTCTCAATGATTTTTTGAAAGATTTAGGGAATTGTGGTTATAGTGTTCGACCATCTGAAAGAAGAAAAGGCTATGCAACAGAAATGTTACGACAATTAACAAAAATTGCAGCGAATTTTGGAATGATTGAACTGCACTTATCTGTTGAACGTGACAATGAGCCTTCTGTAAAGACAATAAAATATAATGGTGGTATTTATGAACGAAGTTTTCAATTTGAGGGTGAAGATGCGGATATATACAAGATAGCCTTATAAATTCCGGTTTATCGGGTACTGCACTTACCTTGCTTTTTTATTGAGCACACTGTATAATGTTTTATAAGCGTCTGAATGACCATACAGCGACAGGGAGGATTGAAATGAGAACGTCTAAAGCGGAACGCAAGACAAAGGAAACAGAGATCAAGATGTCTATTAATTTGGATGGCAGTGGAAAGTCCAATATTAAGACGGGGATTGGATTTTTTGATCATATGCTGGAGGGGTTTGCCAGACATGGATTTTTCGATTTGGACGTTACGGTAAACGGGGATTTATCTGTTGACGGGCATCATACGGTAGAGGATACGGGGATCGTCCTTGGAAATGTCATTGCAAAAGCTTCCGGAGATAAAAAGGGCATGGCAAGATACGGCTATTTTATTCTGCCGATGGATGATGCGCTGGTTCTCTGCTCCATTGATTTCTGCGGCAGACCGTATTTGCAGTTTGATTGTGAAATACCATCAGAACGCTGTGGCTATTTTGAAACGGAATTATTACAGGAGTTCTTTTATGCGGTAGCCTATTCTGCCGGAATGAATATACATATAAAAAAGATTTCAGGATCAAATTCCCATCACATCATAGAGGCATGTTTTAAGGCATTTGCCAAGGCGCTGGATATGGCGACATCTATGGATCCACGGGTGAAAGATGTTCTTAGCACAAAAGGAAAGTTATAAATGGGATACGATAGAAAACAGATTAGAACAGAGGGAGTGTGTTGATAAAATTGAAAGCAAAAACCAGAAAAGACAGTGCGACAATCTGTTTTAGTTTTTACGTGTTTGCCGCTGCTCTGACTCTGTTAATCTTTTTGATCACTTTTCTTATGGCTGAGAAAAAACCTGAGCCGATCCGTTTTTCTGATCAGTGGTATACTGATATTGGGATGACACAGACTGCGGATCTGCAGCATCCCGATTCTGAACATTTCCAGAATTCATTTTATGCGGTTCTGCCAGCCCGGCTTAGGATGGGGGATTGCCTGTGGTTTCAATATAGAAATGGTTATTATACCGTATCCGTAGATGGCAAGATCAGATCAGAGAATATTTCAGAAGGCTATTCGGTTATCTATGGAAAAACTTCGGGAACAAACTGGGCATGTATCCCTTTGGAGGAAGAAGACGCCTCCAAGACGATACAGATTAGTTTCATGGACAGCTATGATGATAACAGCGCGTATATTAATGAAGTATATATCGGGCAGACTACCGGCACGATGCGTCTTGCCATATCTGACCGGCTGTTTGAAATGACGCTCTGTATACTGATGATGACTTTGGGCGCTGTTCTGATCTTACTGTATGTGGTTTTTGCAGCACTGGTCAGGGGTCTGCCGAAAGAATTGCTTTATCTTGGAACATTTGCATTTTTTACCTCGTTATGGTCGTTATCTGAATTAAATGTGCTGCAGATTTTTACGTCAAAAAATGCGGGAATTTTTAATAATCTGACCTGCATGACTCTGATGCTGATTGCATTTCCACTTGTACTTTACTTTAAGGCTGATCTGGATAAGAAAAACAGGTTTCTTACCCCTCTTTATGCATTCATCATGGTACTTAATTTTACGATCTGCTGCGTTCTGCATTTTTTGGGATTATACGATTTTCATGTCACTCTATGGGTGACGCATATCACGATCGGGATAGGATCGCTACTGATTATCTATGCTAATTTTTTAAGATGTTATAAAAATCCTGAGCGAACCAGAAGCGATATCCCTTTGGCGATATGTATGGTCTTGTTTATTGTAGCCTGGATCACGGATATTATAAGATATAATTTCGGTGGAATAAATGATTCTTCTTTTTATACCAGGATCGCGCTTTTGATCTATGTTATGGCGCTCTGCATTAAGAGCCTTATCTATGTGGTTGATATGGTAAGGAAGGGAATGAGGTCGGATATTATCGCACATCTTGCCTATGAGGATGGCCTGACAGGTCTTGGCAACCGTACTGCCTATGATGAAAGGCTTGAGGCACTGAAAAAGAGGGCGTTAACAATATTTGTTTTTGATATCAATAATTTAAAATATGTGAATGATACCTTTGGACATCCGAGCGGAGATGCACTAATCAGGGCCGGAGCAGATGTCATCGCATCCGTATTTGGTGAGATCGGCAAATGCTATCGTACCGGCGGGGATGAATTTGTCTGCCTGACAGACAGTATCGTTGATGCTGAAGATTATGCGGATCAGTTTCATACAAAGATCATGGAGTTTAATCAGACAAATTCGCTTGAATTTCCGTTAATCATTGCATTAGGTTATGTGTGTTTTGACGGAGGAAGTGATATTTCTTCTGCAGTGGAGGCTGCGGATCAGAAAATGTATGAGAATAAAAAGGAACTGAAAAAAGAAGAAACAAAATCAGGAAGGGTATAGTATTACTATGGAGCAGAAAAAATTTACCGCATCAATTTACTTATATCATGGACAGGCAGTAAGAGGACTGCATGATAAGACAGTCATTGCAGAACATCCGGAGGAGCTTGCTGCCGATTTTTCTAATAATAATGCCGACGAGATCCTCATATTTGATATGTCAGAAAGCGATGAGGAGCATGAGCAGGCAATCGGTATGATCAAGCGAATCATTGATGCCGTTGAGATCCCGGTGATGGCTGCCGGCAATGTCAAAAGATTTGAGGACATAAAAAAACTTTTGTACGCAGGATGTCAAAAGGCCGGTCTCAATTATGCCAAGAATAGCAATATTGACCTGACGGAAGAAGCGTCCAAGCGGTTCGGCAGGGAGAAACTCTTTGCCTGTATCGATTGCGCGGATCAGATCGAAGGTGCAAGACAGATCATGAATGAATATGTATCGGAATTGGTGTTAATCGAGCATACAGGCGCCAACGTATTAAAAGAATGTATGGCTGCAGCAGAACTGCCCCTGCTTGTTCCGATGGCAGATGCCATGCCGGATACCATTGCCGCGATGTTGGGAAAGGAAGTGATCGGCGGCATCTATGGAGACGTGGTCAATCATAATGCAAAAGATATCAATGCCATGAAAGCATTCTGCTCTGAGAAGGGGATCAGGGTAAATGGATTTGATGCAAAGATATCATGGGATGAATTAGTGAAAAATTCCGATGGTTTGGTGCCGGTCGTAGTTCAGGAATACCGCACAAAGGAAGTGCTGATGGTGGCATATATGAATCAGGAAGCGCTGGAAGCTACGGTCAAGACGGGACGGATGACCTATTACAGTAGGAGCCGCAGGACACAGTGGGTGAAAGGTGAGACCAGCGGACATTACCAGTTTGTAAAGTCATTAACGGCAGATTGCGACAAAGACACGATCTTAGCCAAAGTATCCCAGGTAGGACCTGCCTGCCATACCGGCAGCCATAGCTGTTTCTTTAGGGAAATCATAGCGAGAGAGTGTATTGATACTGATCCCTTAAAAGTATTTGAGGATGTTTACGATGTTATTCTTGATCGAAAAGTACATCCGAAGGAAGGTTCTTACACCAATTATCTCTTTGATAAAGGGATCGATAAAATTCTGAAAAAGCTTGGCGAGGAGGCGACGGAAATTGTAATTGCTGCCAAGAACCCGGATAAAGAAGAAATCAAATATGAGATCTCAGATTTTCTGTATCATATGATGGTATTGATGGCGGAGAAAGGCGTTTCCTGGGAAGAGATTACCAGAGAACTTGCCAGAAGGTAGAGAGCATCATAGTCCCAAATAGAACCTAATTCAGATGAAACGGAAGTAATATGGATACAAGATCACTGGCGCTCAGCCACGACATATTAATGAAGATCGAAAAGCCTGCCCGATATATCGGCGGGGAATTAAATAGCGTAATGAAGGAGAAAGCACAGGTGAAGCTTCGCTTTGCCATGTGTTTTCCTGATGTGTATGAGATCGGTATGTCGCATCTAGGCATGCAGATCTTATATGGCATGTTTAATGAAATGGAAGATGTCTGGTGCGAGCGTGTCTTTTCACCATGGGTAGATTTGGATAAAATCCTGCGCAGGGATCAAATCCCTCTTTTCGCTTTAGAAAGCCAGGAACCGGTTAGACAGTTTGATTTTCTGGGGTTTACGCTGCAGTATGAAATGTGTTATACCAACGTGCTGCAGGTGCTGGATCTTTCCGGTATCCCGTTATTAGCAAAGGACAGAACCCTGGAGGATCCCATTGTTATCGGCGGCGGGCCGTGTATCTATAATCCGGAACCCATTGCCGATTTTTTTGATCTGATATATATCGGAGAGGGAGAGACCAGATACCGGGAATTGTTTGACTTATATCTTGCATGTAAAGAACAGGGAGTTCCCAGAGAGGAATTTCTGCACCGTGCCGGACGGATGGAAGGGATCTATGCGCCTAATTTATATGTCGTTACTTATGCGCAGAATGGAACGATTCAAGGTAGGATGCCGGAATACGAAGATCTCCCAAAGATGATTCGTAAGGAGACGGTGACGGATTTGAACGAAGCTTACTATCCGGTTAAACCAATTGTGCCCTTTATCCGGGCGACGCAGGATCGCATCGTACTGGAGGTGCAGCGCGGCTGCATCCGTGGATGCCGTTTCTGTCAGGCAGGGCAGATCTATAAACCAATCCGCGAAAGAAGTGTGGAGACATTAAAAAGATATGCCGGTGAACTGATGAAAAATACCGGTTATGAAGAAATCTCCCTGAGTTCTTTAAGCACCAGTGATTATACTGGTTTGCAGGAACTTTTGGAATATCTGATTGCAGTATGCAGCGCAAAAAAAATCAATGTTTCCCTGCCGTCTCTTAGGATCGACGCCTTTTCTTTAGATGTGATGAATAAGGTACAGGACGTACGCAAAAGCAGCCTGACCTTTGCACCGGAAGCAGGAAGCCAGAGGATGCGTGACGTCATCAATAAGGGACTGACGAAGGAGGACATTCTGCATGGAGCAAAGATGGCATTTGAGGGAGGCTGGAGCAAGGTAAAGCTATATTTTATGCTGGGACTTCCGCAGGAACAGGATGAGGATATTGTGGCGATTGCAGAGCTCTGTAATGATATTGCCGCACTTTATTATGAAACGGTTCCGAAAGAAAAAAGACAGGGCAAAATACAGATTACGGCAAGTACCTCTTTCTTTATCCCGAAACCGTTTACCGCATTCCAGTGGGCGTCGATGAATGAGATGGATGAATTTGTGAGAAAGGCGAGGCTCACTAAAAACAGCATTATGGAAAAACTGAATAAAAAGAGTATCTCTTACCATTGGCATGAAGCGGGGACAAGCATCATGGAAGGCATTCTTGCACGGGGCGACCGCAGAGTCGGAAAAGTGATTCTGGATGCGTACCGGCATGGATGTATGTATGATGCGTGGACAGAGCAGTACCATCATGATTGGTGGATGGATGCATTTGAACGGCAGGGGATCGACTGGAGATTTTATATTTTACGGGAACGATCTGCGGATGAAATCTTTCCATGGGATTTTATCGACTGCGGCGTGTCGAAACGATATCTGCTGCGTGAATGGGAACATGCCAAAAAGGGTGAAATTACGCCAAACTGCCGTGAACAGTGCAGCGGATGCGGAGCGGCTTCCTATCAGTGTGGGATCTGCGTCAGTGTGCGATAGAATAGGGATATATAAAACTGAGCGCAGATGCGCGGCGCCGTCAAAAGCACAGAAAGGGAAAGAACTTTGAGTACAACACTGCGTATCAAATTTGAACGTACCGGTCCGGTACGTTATATCGGACATCTGGATATGATGCGTTATTTTCAGAAAGCCGTCATGCGTGCCGGGATCGATATCAGGTACAGTGAGGGATTTAATCCGCATCAGATCATGTCCTTTGCCTATCCTCTTGGCGTATCCATGGAAACGAGAGGAGATTATTTTGATATAGATGTTTTGTCTTATCAGAATTGTGAAACGATAACCAATCAGTTAAATGCTGTGATGGCAGACGGGATCAGGGTGATATCAACGACAGTTCTGCCGGAGGGCTCGAAAAATGCCATGGCATCCGTTGCAGCAGCCGATTATCTTGTTCATCTTATTTTACCCGGCGGTACTGCAGAATGTCATTTGTTGTCGGAGGAAATGCTGCGGCAGTTTCTTTTACAAAAAGAGATCCTAATTACAAAAGAAACTGGAAAAAAGACTTCTGTAGAAGATATCCGTCCCGGAATTTTTGCATTGGAACAAAGGGAAGATCAGATGCTATTCATGAAATTGAAGTCAGGAAGTGATGGAAATGTAAAACCGGCAGTCATATTGGAGGCTCTGTCGGATATGTTTTCCATTAGGATCGCATCTGACCGGATCATTCGTCTGGAGATTTATAGAAAAGGCGAAGATGATACTCTGGTTCCTCTGGGATGATATTGGTTCAAGCATATAACATGAAGGAAACAGACCATGATGAAAATTAATCAACCTACCTATTCCGCAGTGGATGAATTGCAT